>NZ_CAWQJR010000183.1:0-30015 GCF_963894935.1 Xenorhabdus sp. PB61.4 | reverse complement strand
AGACTTTTTCCAGCTCCGGATATTGCCCTGCGTAGAAAGTCGAACCGTTACATTTCAGCCAACCAACCGGGGGAATGGCTAAAGGCCACGGAACCGGTACACCAATCGGCAAGGCCGAAAACGCCCCGAAAACAATGTCGTTCAGAGTCGGCTTATTATTCGCACTGTAAACCCGTATTCCCCCCGCTTCATACACGGCAGTACTGGATAAGTACCCTGTCACATCGACATTCCCATTGACGACGCCGCCTGTCACAGGATAAGCCCCGATATTACTAACAAATTCAGGCTTATTGGGAATATCCGCCCCGTTCTTCGCTTTCTCAAGGCGGCTGTTGGCGTTGTCGTTGACTTGGTTCAATGCCGAATTAGTGGCGTAATCGCCTTTGTCTTGTTTGGTGTTCAGGGCATCGGTGGTAGCGTTCTGGCTCATCACCTGCGCTTTACTGTTACCAACTGATTGTACGACATCAGAGCGATTGAGCTTTTTATTTAACTCATCCAAAAGCTGCGTCGTGCTTACCTGTTTCCATGCTGCACTCACTTTCTCAGGCAATTCTTTATTAAAGTTAATTTTGTTGTTATTCACCAGACTCTGAAACTCGCGGGTTTCATCATCAGACTGCAATATTGCCCCTTTGGGATAACCGCCCGTCGAATCCGCATATTCCTGAGAATATTTAAACTTCCCGCCTTGGGATAAATACACGATATTCTCTGAAATCTGGTTCAGGATGCCGTTAAAATCGCGTCCACTAGGGGGTAAACCGCCTGCGGTGACGGGCATCATAGTAATTTGTGGAAAACCGGTATCCCATGTGGCCTTTTGGCTGGGCAGGTCTGATTTGTGGTTCGCAGGGATCGCGTCTTTCTGCCCGTTCTGCGCGAAGGGCTTAGGGATTAAATTAGGGTTTTTCATGGTTCACCTTATTGTGCAAAAGCGGCCTGACCGAAAGGCTGGAAGCCCGTTCCATAGAAGCCGAAAAATTCACCCGCAGGCAGTTCTGCAATAGAAATTTGAACCCCTGACGGGCGCGGTAAGATGTGATGGTGGTAAATCAGGTTCTTTTCTAATTCCGATAACCGGTATTCAAAAACATACCGTGCGGTCATGTGTCCGGTGATCAGGTAATAGGCCCGGCCTGTAAAAATGCAACTTTTCAG
Organism: Xenorhabdus sp. PB61.4; assembly: GCF_963894935.1. Classification (NCBI taxonomy): domain Bacteria; kingdom Pseudomonadati; phylum Pseudomonadota; class Gammaproteobacteria; order Enterobacterales; family Morganellaceae; genus Xenorhabdus; species Xenorhabdus sp. PB61.4. The sequence continues at coordinate 28,851 of NZ_CAWQJR010000183.1, read as the reverse complement.
AAACCGGTTAATATTCGGGGCGGTGGCATACAGGATATTCGAGTAAGCCTTCATTAAAATCACGTCCCGATAAGTGGAATCATCCATCTTGTAGGACATATCTGACGCCCCGCCACTGTAAAAGGGTGACTGGTCAAACGGGGTATACTTCTCTGTCTCTTTAAAGCCGAAATAATCGGCATTCGGATCGGGTATGGATAAATCCCTGCCAATGCCGACAATCCGCCCCCAGATATCCAGCCCGAACCCTTTTGCCGTGAGCACATTGACTGCCAGATGATAAAACTCATCCGTACTGGCTCTGGGGTCTACCGTGTCATTAAAATCATTGAGGATGGTGCAGAGGGTCGGACTGTTGGCGTACTGGCTCAGGAAGGTGTCTTTTATCTCAATCATGACGTTATCCTTATATCATCCACTGATAACACCGGGAACTCATCAATGCCAAATTCCAGATAATTTGCTACCGCCTCGCCTTTTCTGGCCACCTGAACCGCGATTAACCGCTCAGTCGCAGCTTGGGCCACAACACAAATATAATCACTGGCAATCAATTTCTTGGCAATGCGCCCTTTTCCCCGGCCTGTGGTGAATTCATTCATGACCGCCTGACGGGTGGCTTCTTTGTCCTGATGGGTTAATTTCAACTTGTCTTCAAAGGTGATAATAAACTCCACCGGGATATGATGCGGTCTGATGAACTTAATATCGTAAACAGGCGGCATGTAAGGAAAGCTTTCGGTGTCTTCGTACTTGACTGTATTATTACCCATAAACGAGCAGCCAGACCCGGCTTTACTCAGAATATGTCGGGCAATCTCATTATCATCGCCACCCACGACAGACACCGCGATTGAGTTCCGAATTAACGGATAATTGGTGAACCCTACGGTTTTTGTTTCGTTAGACGGGTTATCAACAACGTAACAGTCGATCACGCCCTTAAGATTACCTACCGCACCCCGTGTCGCGGCATTGGTATTTTTGGCATTGACAGCTACCGACTGCTGTCGCCTCAGCTCAAATTCCTGTCGGGATTCCGCCTCCTTGCCCACAATAGCGGCCTGTTTATTGATAACCGAATCTACCCCGGTAACAGCTTTCACAATGCGATTAATGGACTCGGCAGCCGCTTCAACTCGTCCAACAACATCACAGTAAACATGCACAGTGACCAGTGCATCATCACCGATTGTGACTTCCGTCTGCGTACTCCACGTCCTCCCGGCATTATCAGCCACCTGAAAGCCAACCGGGATAACCGCATTGACCAGCCCATTAACCGTGATCTCAGCTACGGATTTAGTGGCCTGCTTACGTTGCAGAAAATAAATATACCCCAGCGCATCCTGCATCAGACCGTCAGCGTAACGCGGGTCAAAGCTGTTCAGGAGATGGATAAAGAAGTTACGTTCATCGGTGATAATCGCAGTTAGCGTCGTCACTAGTTGGCCTTGCGGGGTTTTCATGTCGGTATTGAGATTGTCACCAAAACACCCCTTGAGTACCTGCCACCAGCCATCAATCACCTCCTGTGTGGGTGGCGCTAATATCCCCTGTGGGGTCATTTGCAGTTTTGGGATCATAGTTCGATTGCTCCCTTGGTTCCGTTGATATCAGTAAACAGTATTCGTCCTCTCACTACCCTGTCATTGGCGGTGCTGAGTTCCGCCGTAGCTGATATCACTCCCTCGACAGACATCGCTGCATCCTCTAAATACTTGCGGTACATCGCCAGTGAATAGCGGTTCTTACCTAAGATTTCCTCCAGATACGGAATGCCGTCACCCTGCGAGTAATACAGGTCTTTCACAAAGACCCGACAGGCATTAGCCACTGACTGCGCTCTGGCGTACTGGTCTGAGGCCACAGCAATGTTGCCCGCCGCATCGAGAGTTAAATCCCATGTGGCAGGCATTAAAAATAATGTCCGCATGATTACGCCTTCTGATTAGGTGGGCTGGTATTTGCGCCTTGTCCGTGTTCGGGGTGAGTGTGGCGGTTATAGATTTCACGCATACCCGCCATAGACTGGCTATTGGTGATTGTGTTGTCGGTAATATTGCTCTTGGCCTGAATGGTACTGGTCGTCTCAACCGGCGCATCCAGTACAATTTTAGTGGCTTTAACGTTCACGATGCCGGTGGACACGATGTCCATTCCGCTCTCCAGAAAATGGATAAACTGGCTCGGCGTGCCATTCAGCAAGCCACCGAGATAGAGACTGTCTGCCATATCGTATTTGCGTTTACTACCCGGTGGCGCTGAATTCTTGGTTCTCTTCACCTTCGAGATATCCCGACTGGCGGTAAAGCAAAAACCCAAATCCCCCACTTTCGGGTCAAGAATAACGGCGTTCTCGCCGCCCTGATAGCGAAAATACGGCACATTGTAGACGGTGGCATTTTGATAAATATTGCCTGCCCCATCGACCTGTTGCACCAGAGGCAGGATATCGACATACCCTACCGGGCCAACACCGCCGCCGTGGATTTTCTCTATCCGGCAAATAGTCACGGTGCCCATCCTGCCAATCAGCGACCAGATAATGGCTTCCTGACTGAGTGCCCCGCCTGCGGTGGCTTGTGGGTCATAAAGTAATACCCGTTCACTTCTTGATGGCGGCATAATTTCCTCCTCGTCGGCTGGCTGACACTTCCATTGCCCATTGTGCGGAATCCTGCTCGGTTTCTAATATTGTCCTGATACCAAAGACCAGCCAGTCCCCGTTACATATCTTTATCAGGCTGTCAGTAATACGGACAATACCGCCGAACCGGACGAGCGGATCATAGAAGCATTTGAACTGCACGCCGAGATTGGTTGGTATGGGGTAACTGATTAGGCCTGTTTCCGGTGAGATAACCGGTATTTTTAAGGTGTGCCGGGGGCTGTCCTTGTAGGTAATGGCTACGTTTTTGTCTTCGATATACACATCCAGATTGGCAGCATGAGCCAGTTGGCGGATTTTATCGATATCCGTGTTATGCAAGTACGGATCGGAGACTTTCACGCTGACCCCGTTGGACTCAAAGGTGTAGCCCATGCGCTGGCAAATGGTCGCGATAATAGCGGCAACATCGTGTTCACCTTCGTAACTTTCAGCATTCACCCCCTGCATTTTATCCAACACCGCCGTTTGCGACTCAATCACCAGTGATGCATTAGGTACATCACCAAAATCAGGGTAGGCAAACGTGATGCCACCTCTGAAGACCTGTGATAACGCCTCACCTTCTTCTCCGGCCTCAATGGTCATCATATTGCGCAGCGCCTGAAGATCACCCCACTTTTTGCGCAGTAACTTCTCCATCGTCTCGATAGGCAGGCCATAAGCTTTCACCCGCGCATAAGGCGTGATGGCCCCGTTGCCGTAGTTAATTTCGGCGTTAATGCGTAGCCCGGTGGCGGAGAGTTTATTCTGGCTGGCTGAGGTGAAGGATTCGTCTTTGCCTGAAAGTGTGAGGGTGATTTTGATAACTTTTCGATTAAATTTCATCGTTCCATACCAGTTTATAGCGAGAACCCAGTCCGGTGTATTCCGGGTCAGTATTCCCTTCAATATCCACAAAGACCAACCATCGACAGATATACGACAAATTCCGGCAAATGCGGTTACACACCAGATATTCCCCGTTCTTTTGTACTGTGGCGAAAATGTTTCCCAGTCGGCTCTCAAGGGTCAGGTCAATTAGGTCTGTACCAATCGTGAATGAGGTTGTTTGGTTGGGAATAGGAGATAAAGTAATTTCAACAAGCATTAAAAGAACCCTCCTCCATTAATTTGTTGCCGCCCCATCTCTAGGAGTTCTTTACCCTTATCAAGGGCTTTTCCTAATGCACCGCCGACTCTTTCGCTAAAATCCCCAATCCTCTTTAATTTAGTTTTTCTGCTATCCAAAATATCATCCAGTATGCCGTTCACTTCTTGCTGCTGCGCTTCCACTTTCTGTGTCTGGTCTCCGGTGTCTTTCTTTTTGGCATCATCCGGGTTCTTCACTTCCTCTTTGTCATATTTGATTTTCACTTCCCTGACTTCTTCCAGATGGACATTGACCTTAATCAGCGTAGTGCCATCTTTGGCTTCCCGTGCAAGGTCATAGCCGACAATGGCAGCATTGATGTAGACAAATTCAGGTGTGACCACATGAAATTTCAATGTGCTTTTCGCTAATATCTCAAGCTGAGACAGGAAAGCACCGCGCTCTAATGTGCCACCTGAGCTTTTGCTTAACTGAACCGTCACTTTGTAAGGCTCACCGACCTTGTTATAAGAGGCAAATGAGCCGTTCTCTATCGGAGCACTCACCACCCGATACTGGTTCTGGTATTGCAGGGATATCACGCTATCTGCCAGCAACAGGGGGATGCCATACTGATTGAATATTCCCCAGTAGTTGCCGAACAATGTGTTTATTAACGCTGCACCACCCAGGCTAATTCCGGCATCAAGTGCAGCGTTGGGGATACCCTTCCAGTTAGGGATATCTGGTTTTCCAAACATAGTTCACCCTGTTTTTTAGATGTAAAAAAACCGCACTCGGCGGCCTTAGAAATGAAAAACCCGCCGAAGCGGGTTAGTTATTGGCTAATTGTTTCATATATTTTATATACCGCAAAAAACAAGCTAGGCAGACCTAAAATCCAGAGAATGATGCTTAAGCGCATATCCTTCAATTTACCATCAAAAGCCACTTTCTGGTTATCCATGGAAGATTTTAGTTCAACGCCTTGTAAGGCTATTGCGGATTCAAGCTTACTTGATTGCAAAGCTATAGCTGATTCGAGTTTAGATGTTTGTAAGTCAATCTTACCATCGAGCTTTAACATCGTTTCATTTAGGCGAGACAAGGTAGACTCAATGGAATCAACTCTTGTCTCTAACTTTTCTATGCGAGCGTCCATATCTACCTCTCTGTGTTTTTGGTTGATTCAATTTTAGCACTGACTGGTTATACAATCACCAAATAATGCCATCCGTGGCTTGAGACTAAAGCGCGTTATCCGGCATTGATATCATTTTATCAATGTAATAACCGTATAATTTGGCTACCCCTTGAATAATGCCTTCCGGTGTATCCATCCTGTTTGTAAGCCTATCTACTTGATTGGAATGGTTATCGTAAATTTCCAGTTTAACTGTATATCTAACTTGCTGAGATACAAGCAAAGCCTCTTTACCTAGAAACTCACCTTCAATCACTTTCGTTGCCAGATACGCTATCGCAGACGGAAGCTGCTCATGGCTGAGTTCGTCAATGTGGTTTACCCCAAACTCACGATGCACCATCTGGAATAACGTTCTATCACTGATGCCATATTTACCCATTAGGGTATTAACCAGTCCACGTAAGGGAGTCCGATCATAGGTTGTGGTTTTGGAGACGTCTAAACTACTTTCCTCAACCTCGCGGTCCAGTATATCCAACGCCCATTTACGGAACTCTTTAGCAACACTCGTCTTTGAGAACATAGCAATTAGGTGGGCGCCCCTAAGAGAAAAAACGCGTACCTTTTTTTGTAAGTTTTCATCGTAACCTTTTGATTTATCCGAGACACTCAATTTGAGGGTCTCGGTCATCGCTGAGGTGAACTCATCAGAATTACGCTCATAAATCTGAGTAACTGCATCTGATTTTTTGTATTCAAGCGCCTTTGCTAACTCTACCGCAGTAAGCCAAATATTATTAGCATGAGAAACAGGGTTAAACACTGTATTACGGAAGACTAATTGATTAGTGTTATTCGTTTTGCTAATTGCTATACTCTTCATTGTCTATCTCCTGCAAAGAGTTGTAGACGTTGTATTAGAAGCCCCTAGCTATCGGAAGTAGTTCGGGGCTTCGCCGTTTAAAGCGACATCATTTATTACGTAACTGTAACCTTTTGTAAATATTTACATCCTAAATTTGGGAAGCGGCTCGAAAATTAGACTAATCAATCGATTTAAGATTGGGAATCGGTTGCATACCCTTAATAACATTGATAGCTTGATTGTTCGCTCTTCGCCTTCCGTGGCTTAAATCCTTAAGCTACTACTTGCTTGTGATTGAAAACCTAGCCATCTTGGGATGATGCCACTGTGAACCACGCTGTTCAGCCTCTGCCATCATTTGGCGTAAAGCCTTTTCGAATGACTCTTCATGCACAACTGACATCTGGATGACCTGTCCGCCCGGTGCAACATGAGGTACTTTTTTGTGAGGAACCGACCAAGCCATGACTAACTGTCTACTCTTGGCATCACTCAATCCATAATTGGCTTTCAGGTAACTGTAACCCTGATAACCAACCGGAATAGTCCCTCTCTCTATGTGTTCCATTTTTTGCTCAACTACGGCAATGCGGCGTTCCTGCTCGACATTCGCTAGTGCCATGGCTGCGATTATTTCATTTGGAGTTGTTGGTTTGACATTATGCATTTCCTCCAATTTATCAACCAAGACGCGGCGAACGGCTTTTGATTCACGAGCAGCAACGCGCAATGCTTGTTTGATATTGATTGAAATTACCTCAATTGGTCTGCCACCAGTCTCACCAGAGGGTTTTACGAATATTTCGTAAAACTCCCCGTTAAGCTCATCTTTGACACGATTTAAAAAATCGTTATTGCGGATTAGTTTTTCTCCGCAATCCTTACGAGTCTGATTAACCATTACCAACAGGTGCTGAGTGTCAATGGTTTTTTCAGTGACAAAATTGAAGCTATTTGCTACATTGTTATTAGTCATTAAAAGCTCTCCGTAGAGTTAGTTTGATTGAAACCAGTAGCCGTTAACTACTGGTTTTCTGTTTTTAGAGCGCCTGCAAGTGCCCTAGAAAATTAATTTGTCATTCGTTACAATGGCTAAGTTGTTTATCTCGCGGTAAATAGCACTCAGGAGCCTTAGTTGTTCGAGCAGCTAAGGCTTCGCTATTTCTACGCTGCATTCTTCCGCTGTCCTCTAACTCTATTCATCCTGTCCTTTAATATCTTCACGATCTCTGCATTTAGAGAGCGGCCATTATTGTTGGATTCTTCCTCATACCATTCCCTAACCTCATCCGGCATCCTCAAGGGATACGGGGGTATTCTTTTCTTATGACTCACAATGACTCCTTATTTATCCTTAAAATCAACTTTCTTCACCTACATAATGGATCATAATGACTCACCTTGTCAAACATATATTTACTACCTACACTGCCGGTAATGAGTCTAAAGGAGTCAAAGTAATGTCACGTATAGCGCCATACCCTTTACGAATGCCGCCTGAATTGAGGGAAGCGTTAGAAGATAAAGCAGAAAAATCGATGCGAAGCCTCCAGCAAGAGGTCATCTATCACATCGATATGTCATTGCAAATTGAGAAGCTTATTGCGTCTGCTCCACCGTCATCTGACGATACATATACACGGATAGCTAAGGCGTTAAGATTAGAAAACGAAGTCAAAAAGAAAGACGAAAAAATTGAAGAGTTAAAGATGCAAGTCAGCCTGTTGGCTGAATCAACAAAACACTCAGATACAGACAAATTTAGAGATATTGATACCCAAGCAAGGATTGCTCAAGAAGCATTAGAGAAGATAATAAAAAACATCCCTCCAAGATATGAGGAACTAGATAAGAAACCCATTCTTGCTAGAGGTACTCTACCCAACAAAAAAGCCCCATAAGTATTATCTTCAACTTCCTCCAATGGAGGTTTCTCAGAATATCAATGGGTTAGTTGAGTTTATATGATGGTCAAGATTTTGACCATCTAATAACACATTGATTTTACTCAATTATAACGAATCGTTAGAATCACTTTCGACCTACAAAATTTTTGTAGTTACCAACAAAAAAGCCCCGTAGGGGGCTACTTCACCCCTATAGTTATCCCGCTCGCCCATACTTAGCTGTTAGCTGTTTATTATATTTAAGAACAAACTCTTTAAAATTCTCGCTTATATTGCTATCATTTTTTCCGATTCCATTTCTAAAGTTATCTCTACATTCACCAGTACCTTTCGCACACCATTTGGTCATAATGTTTTCATTGGACATATAAAGAGAATAAATACCTGCATTTTGAATACGAGTTTCTCTGTTAGTAAATTCATCGTAGGAAATACAGCCAGCAAATAATGGCTCATCCATATCTCCTGCGCCAGCACCGATGCACACCATATCTGCATTACCACCTTTCCTTAAAGCAAGAACATAATCATCATTCTTGTCTGCATACAATGAAACGACACTAAGTGGGTCCCATACGTTTTCGGGATCGCCCGATACATTCACAACCGCATATCTATTAGAGTAATCAGTGCCTACGCTATTAATATATCCTGTTATTCTTATTTTTTTGCCTGTATATAGTTTACTTGCTGACAGAAGATTGCTTTCGTAATCAGAATATATTTCAGCTCCAGTATACGTCCCTGTAACTTGGGATTTTTTTAAAACGTTGCTCTTCTCTGCTATTCCACTTTTCATTATTTTTATATAGTTACTATAGGCTGCTTCATTCTTAGGAATAGGAAGACCATATTCATCTACTTTGGGATTCTCCGATGTCTGATTCTCCTTTTTACCTATCACCGCTATCTGTTTATATAGATTAGAGGTTTTCTTATACCAATTTAGCAAACACTCTTCCGTATCACAGTTTTTCTCGCGCAATTTCCAGTTCTGCTTTACTAGCGCCTTAAAATCGTCACTATTGCCAGTAATAACCTTTGTTTGAAGATAATCGATGTACAACTCATCGTCAGCCTGAGATAATACAGGAGTCGAGCAGATTAGTTTTTCAGCTTTACTTGTTGCTTTAGTGCAATCAAAACTAGCAGCATTAGTAACACCGGATATTAAAAATAAGGCAGCAGCACATTTCCTTAGCATTCATCACCCCATACAACAATTAATTTGCTCCAAGTATAACCATCTTGCTCAAATAAAACACAGGCTAAACAAATTAGTGTTATGCTATCCACATAGATCAACTACTTTGAGGTGCAATGTAATGAGATTAATAAAAGCCGCACTCCTTATAATTGCCACTGTAATAGCATTACCTTCTCTAGCAGCAGAGAATAAAAAATATGAGTCTATGACTTATGCAGGTAATGATTACTATATGGATATTCGTGATGGTAAAATATATGGTATTTATGATGTACCTAAGAATAATTCAAGTGATGTTGCAGGCTATTGGTTTAATTGCTCTGCCCCCGCTACAGAACGTGTCACTGTTGTTTCTGTTACACCAGACGAAAGAACGATTGAAAAATTCAAGGTTAAAAATAGCAAGGGTGATTATGTAACCTATGATATTTCACCAATCTATAAAGACATTCCAGACTTTGCACGGGGCTATATAAGTTCCTTGATTAAGCAAGATACCAAGATAAAACTGACTTCTCGCGTCTGTGGCAGTGGCGGCTTCCCTACCTTTGAATCCGTCGAACCCATTAAACACTCTTAAGCTAAGCGGAGATTCCCGCTTAGCCCATCGATGTCATAATCTGAGAAAGGCTTAATCTTGCCGCCTCGCCTGCATCCGTTACGGTTCCAGTCACCGTATTTGCGGATGTGACTACATTAATATCTCCGTTAAGGTCTACTTTGACATTATTAGTTGCACCAGCCATAGGCATACTGCGTATTCTTTCAGTTTGGGCAAGAAATTCATGAGGTGCGTTCATGTCTACATTTGGGATAATCGGCTGATTCATTCTTGCTTGAAAGTCAGAAAGTGACTGCGCAATACCTTGTGCCTTCCGATCCTGTAGCTCTTTCTCCCTGTAATTTTTAACTCTTTGAATATAATCACGAGTTTCTTTTGGCATATTTTTCATACCAAACTTACTCATATTACCAGTGCCCCAATTATATCCAGCCAACATCTTATCTATATCGCCTTTAAATTGCCTGGATAAATCACCGTACATTTTAGCTGCTGCGTCCGATGATTTATACCAATCGAAAACATCATTGCCTTTTAGCCCATATGCTTTGGCTGTTGGTGGCATGAATTGAAATGGGCCTTTAGCACCTTTCTTAGAAACCTCAAATCGATTCCCTGATGATTCAGCCATAGCAACCCCGTATAACCAACCGGCTGGCAGCCCCTCCTTCTTCTCAAGCTCCATAAAATACCCTCTCATGGCATTGAGAGCAGCCTGACCTTTTAGCTTATTGGCATTCGGGGCGACACCGTTAAGCTCATCGAGAGTCATTTCACCGCGCTGAACTTTGCGTTTGCGCCTGTCGAGATCAGGATCGCCGGTTGGAATATCGAGGGTGGTTGGGGTGATGTGGTGGCCTGTTCCCTTGCCACGATTATCTACCCACTCACCATTAACCCATCTGGCATCACCTTGTCCTATCGCAGCCATTCCCGCATATTTCCAGTTTGGAGCAGTTCTGAATCGCTGGAACCAGTCATACTCACCAAACACTGAATTAAGCACAGCATCGACATAATCAACACTCGCATATGCCGCGCCAGCAGCTAAACCAACCGCTCCGACTCTCCCTACTGCGCCTAATTTTCCGGCCTTATTACCAACCTTAGCGGCTTGTTTGCCTATCCCTTTAATGCCTCTACCCACTTTAGCGAATGCTTTTAAAATCTTACCTACCCAGCTCACAGCAATGTAGGTGGCAAAGCCCGCAAAGGCTGTTTTAAGAAGATTAAGCTCACCATTAGTATCAGTGAACCACTTACCAATCGTTGTCCCTTTGAACCATTTTTCCAGCTTCTCTAACTGTTCCATGATCCAGACAAATGACTTGTGCATTGCGCCCCAGTCAAAGAACGAATCCTTACCTTCCTTCCACCCTTTGTAGTCGTCATAGAGAAGCCATAACGCAGCAATAAAGGCAAAAATTAAGCCAGTACCAGTGATTAACGGAGCAAACAGAGCTAATACCGCTAAGGCAGCTCGTGCAACGACAGGAATTAAAATGATACCGATAACCGCAGCCATTCCCTGAAATAGGGTTATGACTGTCTCCCGATTCTTATTCAGGTAATCAAGAAATCCCGTCACCATCTGAGATAATTTCAGTAAGCGCGGTATCAGATAATTCGCCACCAGCGTTTTCAGTCCTTCCCATTGCTGGCTGAGGACGGCGTTTTGTTCCCTGAGTTTGCGGTTAAGCTCCAGTTCTTCCTTCGTGGAGATAACCAGATCCTTCTGTGCATCCAGCTTTTTCTGAATGGCTTCACGGCCTTCTAACAGGGTGTTAATCGTGCCGTCATCCATGCCCATGTTTTTAGCGATGTTATAGGCCTGTGGGCGCTCCATTTGGGACATACTGTCAGCCATATCTAACAGGATATCATCCAGACTTCTGAGCTTCCCTTGCGAGTCCACCACCCCGACACCCAGGGCATTAAAGAAAGGCAGGATAGACGCATCACCAACAGTCACTAAATCCCACAGTGACTTATTGAGGTTGGACATAGTAGCCGTCATGCCGTCCGCGCTACCTCCTGACATTTCAGCGACGTTCTGCCATTTCTTAATGGTTTCCGCACTCATGCCGAGATTCTTACTCAAGAAGTAAATCTTGTCATTGGCACTTGATATTTCACCGATGAGTTTAGTGAGGCCTGTCGAAACAAAGATAGTGGTAAACAGCCCGGCTAAGGCTTTGACTGCACCATTTATCGCCTTGTCCCAGTCCTGCGTTTTCTCTGTCGTCCCTTTGATATTATCGGAAAAATTCAAGACAACATTGGATGTGTTTTTAGCTGACTTCCCCACGTTATCGGTGGATTTAGCTAGTTTTTGGTTAGACTGTTCAAAGTCTGTGGTACTGCCTGCGGCTTCGTTCACCCCGTCAGAGAGTTTCACTACCGCAGTGGACGCACCACCAGCCTTTTTATCCAGATCATCAAGCGCTCTGGTTGCTTTGTTAGCATCACTGGCAAAGCTGTTCATATCCAGTTTGAGTGAAACAAGCAATGTATCGACGAGGGTAGCCATTTAGCTCTCCTTTGGGCGTAAAAAAACCCCGCGGTGAGCGAGGCTGGTTTTTGGTAATGCAATAAATTATTTAGATAGCACTATCGATAAAAGCACAAACATTGATGGAAATAAAAAGAAGATAGCCAATATTGAAAAGAATACTCTGCTAAATTTTGTTTTAAATATACATGCCGGAACTATAAGACCTAGCCCTATAGGAATAGTAGCGCACCAAAATAAACTAAATAGGACAATATAAGCATCAAAAAGTGAAGCTATTGTTTGCATCATTTCCTCCGTGCGTATTCTCTCATGCGTCCATTGTCATTCCCCGAAATATATCAGTAATTCCATCCGCTCACTATCACCTTAATTAGGGTAATATTTATTAGTATATTGACTAACTGGACAGCTTCACTTTATTAATCTAATTAACCATTACAAACTACGGGGATTTGACCGTCTTTAGGTAAGTTGGCTCGCCTGATATCAATCATATCGGCGACCAACTTTATAGCTTGATCAAAGGTAATCCCTTCTTCTTTTGCTAACTCCGATATTACTATTTCAATCCCGCGCACTTTTAAGCGTTCGCGTTGACTTGACCCAACTCTGCCATATTCACTGTCCGAATCACAAAGTTTTGAAAACCCCCTCACTATACTTTCAGCCAGATTTTCCAGCCTGGCTGTTTGTAATTCCTTATGCTCATTATCAATTAAATATGCTTCACGAATAGCGATTGCTTTATATGCTTCAACTGCTGCGGCTCTCACATCATCTGGTAATTTTTCAAATTTCATTATTCTTCTCCCGTTATTGGTTTAATGTGTCTGCATATTTAACCACCTCAGACGGCAGTGGTTTTGCTACTCCCCAGCAACAAAATCGATTATGATTTAATCACCCCAGCGAACAAAAAGAGAAAATAAATGGCAACGCTGAAAGAGAGACATCTTATGATTATTCGCGCACTAAATAACCCTGACAGGCCGTTACAACCTATCAGTGATGAGAAACTGAATCTTTTGGGTGACATGTTGGGCTGGGATCAAATGGCTGACGACACTCGCTATTTGATGAATATAGGGTTAGTTAACCCTGATGCCGTGGGTTTTAGCTTTGACGGTCGCTACACCTTTCGCACGGATTTTATGGCATTGACCGCAAAGGGGTTCGATTATGCCAATGTGGATACTATCGGTAGTGAATTAAATGCCGTTACCATCAAAATCCACAAAAATACCCTTGAGCAGATTGAAACTATTATTACGTCTGCCAATTTGCCTGAGTCAGAAAAGAAAACCCTTTTGCAATTAGTGAAAGAAAAAGGCGCTGAGTCCGTTGTGGGTAAATGTGTTGATACCTTATTCGCTAACGCAGGCACGGTGTCACACGTGCTCTCTGAGCTGGCAAAAAGTGTACTTTAAGCCCATAACGGGCTTTTATTCCCCCATCCGGTTACACCTACCCAGTACCGCATTCACTGGGCTAAAGGCATCACTACTACTCAAAGCCGCTATCACACCCGCTTTTTCTGTGCCAATCACATACGCAAAATTGTTGTCATCTCTGGCGACATGATAGGTCACCTCTGACGGACTTCGTGAGCCGGTTCCTAAACTGGCACTCACATAACCCCATGAGCCGGACGGCCTTGCATCAAAAGCCATACCCGGGTGCAGGTCAACACCAATGTATTTCCCGTCCTCATCCGTGCTGACATTCATCATGGCTTTCGGAAAGTAACCGGACGGAAAGCCATTGAGGTTTTGCGTATCCTTGAAGATATAGGCCGGGTACATATCACAGAAATAGTTACCATCCCGGATAGCTAACTTACCGTCCTCCCCCGTATACACACCACTGTCTGCCAATAACGTACACGGAAACAACAGTAAAGCCGCAGCGATTTTCTTGAACATCGGACACCTCACAACAAGATAACCTGTGTTAAGTATAGCGTTTTTGCCTGAATTTAAGGGTGTTTGCCTTCCATCTCTTCCTTGAGACGTTTGTTATACTCACTGGCCTGACCGATTTCTATCAGATTCATGGCAGCCTCAAGGCCGTAGACCGTGGCAAGCTCGTGATAATTGGCATAACCCGCGGTCACCACCTGAAAGACTACACTGGACACATTCACGGTCTCAGCCAGTACCCCGGCTTTCAGCGGCAGCCCGGCCTTTAGCTGTTCAAGTCTGAGCCACCGCCTTGTGTGAAAAAATCGATATGAATTGCCAGCGCTTCCTTACGCAACAAGAACAGGGTTTTCACATCCCGAATATCGGCATTAAATTCAATGGCACGGGCATTGCCGCCAGACGGGACGATTTGCACACAGTCCAACAGTTCATTCAGCAGCGGAATACCGTCTTCTGCCCGAATGTTCGCCAGTGCCTTGATCGCCACATGCGCCATCGCCATCATGCCCATTTCAGGCCGGATATCACCAATATCCACCCCGCCATTAGCAATGGTAAACAGGGCGCGCATCGCCCAGTCATCGGCTTTCACTATTGGCATTTCCGTAATCACAAAGGTCTTACCCGCATCACGGCCTGATTCAATAGTAATGGTCTTGGAGTTTAACAGTGACATTATGCGATTTCCTCAGCGCCGTTGGTGATCATGTTGAATTTGTAGCTGGTGCCGTCCAGCAATTTTTTACCACTGGCACCCCCGGTCAGGCTGATTAAGCCCCCCGTTCCCGTGTAGCGTTTTTTGATGGAGGGCATCTCGATGATGATATCGATATAGCGTGACTCCATATTGGCGTTAAAGTCCTTGCGGATATTTTCCAGTACCTGTGTCGAGGGGCTGTTTGCCTCCAGATACAGTGTCCACGGCGTTTCGTGAGGGATGTAGCCGATAGACTGTTTACCATCGACCCCTAACCGGGTTTCCCCGATAGTCACTTCACCGAATTCCCATGCGTTATCCGCCTGAAAGCCCTGAATCGTGACGTAATCGTCATAAATGCCCTGACACCGCAACATCAACACCGCATTGGCGGAGGTGATCGTGAGGGGATTATGTCCCATTGGCATGATGGTTTACTCCTTACTGAACATTAATAGAGGGAAGCGTGACCTGCTGGACACTGCCACCGTCGGCATACCAGAGCTTCAACGGCAAAGAGCGGCGAAGTCCGCGTGTCTGTGCAGTCGCTTCACCAATGCGCAAGCACCAGCCTTCGGTTTTGATTTGGGTCGCGGCATCAAATCCCGCCTCATTGTTAATCTGTTTCTTCTGCTGCTCTGACAATGCAATCCCGCGTTGGATAGCACCAAAGTTCAGCATCTGGTCAATCGGGTCTTTGATGGCGGCACGGTGAATAGCTGCGCCGTTATCGTTGTAGGGAATGCTTTTGAAGTTCGCCAGCATGGTCATGAGCGCAAGCTGTAACTGGCTATTCAGGTAGATCTGATTGACGTAACTGTCCAGCCACTTGAACTTACCGGATATTGACCCCGGATAGGCAAAGATAAAGCGGTCATTCGCCGTACCGTAAGCTCCGTAGAAATTGAATTTCAGACGTAATAGCTCATCTGCCAGTGCCTTATCGTTGACAGAGGGTTTCAACCCTTCCTGACGGCGGAAAGCAAAGTTAGTCCGTCCGTTCAGCTCATCAAAGCTCAGGCAGGCCGGATAACCACAAACAAAAGCGCCGTGCGTGTGATCACCAAACATCAGGTGCGTGCCGCCAATATCCGACTCGATAATGGTATTAGAGATAACTTCCAGCACGACTTTCTCGCTGCTGTCGGAGTACAACACATGGAGATAACGATCACCTTGTAATGTCACCCATTTACCAATCGCTATCTTCTCGTCCGTACTGAAATTACCAAGTGCCATCACAGAGACAAAGTTACTGGTTTCTTTGGTAATCCGGGGCAGCAGTTCTTCAATGGTATCGGCATTAATACCGTCGTTTTTCTGTGCGCCTGTGTCTTCGCTCAGTCCCATATAATCGGCTAAATCCCCGGTGCCGAATCCAATCGTACCGTCGCTGCCTTTCTTTGCGCCCTCAATGGAGAAGGTACGACTGCCAGAGTCATACTTACAGACTCCCGCTTTCGCGAGTGAGGCTGAGACCGCTTCTGCCAATGCGGAATAAGACTTGATATTGTCAGGCGTGATAGTGACTACCTGACGTTTCCCGTCAATCTCCAGTGCCAACCCTTGCGGAACGTGGTTAAAATCACGGACGGGCATTTTGCTGCCCACCAGCTTAGCGGGTTGATCGCTGGTCATCATGGAAGCGATATACAGGGTTTCAGGCCGGGCAGTAGAGCCGACAAAGCCCGCAAAATACACCTGCGCCGCTTCGTACTCTTTGGACTTAATACCAAAGATATCAGCGACCTGTTCTGCATCGCCAAAGGCTTTCACGCCCAACATCGCGTTAGGTGTTTGCTTGGTAATAAACAGCGCGTTCAGTGCCAGAGGATTGCCGCCCGTGCCAACGACACCGGGCAGGACACTGACAATGTCACTTGCCGGAATAGTGTTCATAGATATTCCTTAAATAGAGTTGAGATCGAGAGAGAATGAATCAGTGTTATCCACTGAATAGGTGATTTCAGGGTTGTATTGCAATTTCACTTCAAGCATGACGCGGTTTTCGTACTGGTTCGCCTCGTTGACCAGCACCATTTTTCGCGGTGCCTCACAGTAGAGAGGCTGACATTTCTTCAGCCGGGCGGTGGTGTAACTAGACTGCCAGAGGTTCGCGACTACCCTTGCCCGAGAATCCGCCTCCTCGCCGTAAAAATCTAACTGCATGGACAGTTCAACAGAGCGTTGCGCCGTGATGGTTGAAACTTCGTGATGGTAGTAATTAGCGGTATAGTCAATATCGCGCTCAAACAGAACGTGCATCACAATACCGCTTTCAGGCACTGGCGCGTCATTCTGATACCCCTGCATCACCTCACACGAAAACAGGGCAATAAGGTACTTTCGAATCTCCGTAAAGATATCGTCATGCGTGACTGTTATTGTCGCCATAGCAGCACCTTGACCCATGTCGAGTAAGATTCAATCACCTTGGTGACATTCCACTCAGAGACTTCCTCTTCCCCGTAAGCGGCGAATTTCATCCGGTCAGACCCTTTCTGTTTGGTGCGTCGTATGGCGGAGATTTGCCCCCGGGCATAAGCGTAGATGTACTGACCTTGCTGGTTAATCACCCCTAAATGCTCCAAATCCTGCGTACTGAGACTTTGGAGCTGGATAGTGACTTCATGCTCAATGTATTCGGGGGTTTGCTTACCGGAGTCGGATGTTTTATACCCTTTATTCTCCAGCAGAACCGCACGGATATTCGGGTTAACGGTAGTAATAAGGTTGTTGGCGATAGTTCTGACATTAATCATTTCTCACCTTTTCGGGTATAAAAAAACCTCCCGAAGGAGGTTACGCTACACTTGAGTAAATTAACTTCATTTGACCTTTCACATTAAATGCCGCTGTGCATCGGGCTTCAAAATCTTTGTAATCGACACAGCTTTTTGCAATGTGAGTGATTGCCGTCATTTGTGCCGCAACAGCATCTAAAGCGTCATCTTTCAGATATTGATGAATCTTATCTTTGCTATCTCTAGCTGATTCTTTGGCTGCCTCATAGACATAATCAGGCAAAGCAATACCATAAACCCATTTGGCGGTAATTTGTCCAAACAATGCTGGACTCCCGCCAACATGCCCAAAATAAGGCAGACCGGTCATCTTGGATAACGCCTGATAATATGGCTCTTGGAAGCGTTTTTCCCACGTCGTAGCCTCCTGATAGGTTAACAGACCGATTACCTGTTCTTCTGTTAAAGTCAGGTTCTGAGCCATCAGCATATTTTTGATATGACGATCACACGCTCTGGCGAACTTGGGTGACAACCAGCGGGCAAATTCGATAACTAATTCAGGGTGGATCCAAGTACCGCCGTGGCGTCCTTTTCTTACCTCAACTAAAAGGTGAGAAATCTCACCTTTAGAATTTATTGCTTCAATATCAATCTCTTCACCAATTTCTTTGGCATACTCTTTTGTTGAATCCAACCTCAACCAATCAAGTGTTCTCTTGCCAAAGTGTTGAGCAGCAAAAGTGGCGTTCACCCAGCAATCATTGTTAAACGGAAACAATTGTTTGTCATATTCCATTGGAATTATTTTTATCATCGTAGGATACCTTTAGGTGATAGAGTCTGTTCACGCAGGAATGAGCGACCCAAGACGGTACGATGACAACCATCGCCCAACCTCAGACTCTATCCCTCAAGACTCTTGGTATTTGCGCCCGTGATAGCGCTAGAAATGAAAAAACCTCCACAAAGGAGGTCATTAGTTTGAATTTAATATCAGAGGATTATCATTCCCCGCCTTTAATGACTTCATAATCAATCGCCCGTTGCATACTGCCAGTATCCACTAGCGTCTTATCGGGCGAGGCGATCCCTTTTTTCGCTTTTCTGGCGACCGTTGCCGGGGTATTCGGAGGCGGTAATGACTGCTCGATACTGTCTTTAATATCGTCGGCCATTATCTTACCTACCGTTTCAAATGCGGCTTCAATCCCGCCCGATTCCTGTAAGCGTCCTCGGAGTTGAGCACCAAGCACCCGACCCCATTCATCAGACTGATTGGCAATGGTACTGCGCATAAAAGGACGCGGTGGAATATTGCGGGTGCCGTATTCGTTAGCCGCCGCATAAGGGGCGATAGGTTCACCGGTCTTTTCGTTAGTGGCGCCTGCCAGCACACCCGCACGAACCTCAATGGATTGCGTACCCGCAAGGAGTGCTAATGCAGCCCTGATTTTATCCCCACCTTTCATCACCATGATTCACCCCCAAGGATGATAATGTTTTACGGCTGAGTATCGCCCGCCAACCACATACTTACGGGTCGCCTGCCAGTACATTTGTCCGCACGGCGTAAGCTTAAACCACGATGCATTGGCGGCATCCGGCACGGCAAACGAAACACTGACCGAGCCTTCTGTCGCACTGGCGGCTGGGCCTGCCTGACCGTTATTCCCCCAGAGCGTCACTGTGGCAATATGACAGGTCAGCAGATACAGTAAGGTCTTGCGTTCCTGTTTGCCGTCAGGCTCATAGGGAATAGCCGAATTATCCGAGTTATCGAGCAGTAAGCAGGCCACATCAAACGCCTGCTGTAGCTGCCCTTTCGTCAGGACACCGGCAAAGCGGGGATACAACTCAAGAAAGGCGTCACTGTTAAAGGTGACAATAGCCATTAGGCGTTCTCCTTCACCGGCTCCGTGGCTGTTTTGCTAGTATCTACAGGCTCACGCCCGTGGCGCAGTTCTTTTTTCTCGCTGGCTTTGTCGTTGGCACTGGCGGCTTTTTCATCCCAGACACACAATTGGTTTTTGAAGATTTCCATCTCACCATAATGCGTCAGGATGTAATCCCACTTATCAGCGTCTACACGCGTTTCACCGAATAGACCTACGGGGAGCTTTCCTTTTTCCTGCCCAAAGAGATAAAAGGCGTTCCCTTTCAAAACCACACTGGAACCGTCCGGCATGGGAAATTCGATACCATGCGGGTGATTCAGGCGGACACTCACGGTTTTTCCTTTTGACATACTGCTTTTCTCCGACATAAAAAATGGCCTCCTGAGAGACCATCAAGTGTTGATTTATGATGTCAGGCTTAAATGCCTGTCATTTGCGCAATCGCCGCAGGGATTCGGATCACTGCACCATAAGTGGTTGCCGTGAATTTCTGCGAGAAAGAAGACAAATCAGGCACAATACGACCTGCTCGCATTTTTTCCCCGAAGCCCAATAAGCCTGTCTCCATGCCCGCGACTTTCGGGGCGATGAGCTGGATAGTCTCACCACTTGGTCCGCCCAGTTGCGGCAGACTCACCAATTTGAGATTACTGAAGTAGGTTTCCAGCATCTTCATCACAGAAACGTTAAAGTCTGTCGCATCCCCCAGCAACACGCGGGCGGAGGGTGAAATAGTTAGGATCAGCTCATCACGCTCTGACACCAGACCGCCTGTTTGGCTAACCAGCCGAGCAAACAGGTTCAGGATATCCCGGTAACGCTGTTGCGTGGTTTTATCTGCCCACTTGGTAGAGCTTTTGTCACCCACCGGGGCTGCGGCAATAGCCGGATTTAAATTCGGGTCATTCAGTACGCCGTAAATCTCGCGGTCTTTGACGCCCAGCAGATAAAACTTATTGCTATCAATATCAATAATCGTCGCGGCGGCGCGTTGCTTATCGGCAGCCAGATTGATTTTCGCCTCAGAAGCCATGTCCGCTTCCAGATCACCGTATTGGGTCACTGTCTGAAAACGGTACTGTTCACGGGTATGCCATTCGTAGTTCGTGCCGGATGTCCCGGAATGCCCGAAGTCCGAGTAAGCCGCCGTGTTACCCGTGACTTCATTCGCGCGCCACTTCATATACGGCGTTGTCCAGTCGCCGCGCTTCTCTTCACTGAACACCTCACGGGCGTTACGTATCGCAGTCAGGATCTCGATAATCGTCGGGTCAACATAGGCCAGTAATTCAGCGGGAACAGTGGAGTTTGGCGAGGTAATGAGTGCCGCATCCTGAGCCAGTCGCGATATGCTGCCGGGAGTGATCCACTGACGGGCACCGTTAAAAATAAAGCCGTATTGCTTGGCTTGTTCAAAAGAAATATTACTCATTGGGTTCTCCACACGCATGACAAATCCCACCCGATATTTCAGAGTGTCGCGTCATGCGTGAATAATGTCAGTCAGGAATCAGGCGGTCTGCCAGTTCGAGATGATGGCGAGGTTGCTGTCGGCGTCGTAGTATTTGACTATCCAGCCCGTTTTAACATACCCGTCAAGGGTCGTTTTCGCATCGGCGGTTTGAATGCTGCCGTCAGTGGTGGATGCAAAGACAGCCTGATCAATAGTCGCGTTCTGATTGCTGGGTGCGCACCAAAAGTCACCCCGTACCGCAACAGTTACATCCGTTTGATCAGGAATCTCCATCGTGCCCGGCGATATCAGATTATAGTTGTAGTACGCCAGTATGCGCTCCACAAAGCCCACCGGGGCATCTTTGCCTGCTGTGGAGGTTTTTACCTGCCTGAACGGATCTGTACCCGCAAAGACGAAATGCCCGATGGTGATATCCCCTTCTGCCCTTGGGTTACCCTGCGTATAAATCACCGGATTTTGCGTGGCCCTGTCACCGGGCACCGCCGGAGCATAGTACAGGCCGACCTGTTTTTGTAATGCCATAATAGCCTCTTAAATTTTGATGTTTTTCAAGCCTGCGAAGGGCCCTTCCAGACTACTTGGAGCGGCATCCATCACCGGATTTTGAGTAAATGGCGATGGCTTTTGCGCTGCCAGCACATCGACCATGCCCTTATACGCGCTCTTGTCGTATTTTTTGGGATCATAGCCTTTGTTTTTCAATGCATGGGCATAAATCGCTTCGGCACTGTCAAACGCCATGACATCCACTTCCCCCACCAACGAGCGGACTTTCTGCCCGGCTTCATTAAGTGCCCGGAAATGGGCTTTCGCCTGCTCAACCGCCTGATGACGAATGGTGTTGGCATCCATCGTGGTTTTGGGTTTGCGGTCCATTGCCGGTGGCTCCTTCTTGCTCTCGCCGGTATTTTCTCCGGTGGGATTATCATTCACTGGATGGGGTTTTTCCTGACCATTATCACCAACCGGCGCGGTGACTGGTTCACCTTCTGCCAGTTCATGCGCAAACTGCATCCCACTGATAAAGGTCTGCACAGCGGCTTCATCATCCGTTGCCAACCCCAGTTCCGTCATCTTTTCTTTGACGGCATCGTTGTCTATCGCAAACTCTGTCGTTTTCTGATTCTCCGTAGACTGAGCCTCATTCGGGTTATCCTGAGTGATAGGACCCTTATTTTCTGCACTGTTCGGTGCGGTATTTTCCTGTGACATTGCATGTTCCTGTAATTGAGACGGCTTGCCGTCATGTACAAAGACATCGGGGCCAGCCCGACCTTCTTTAACCAGTGCCACATGATTTCCGCGAAGATGACGCATCACGAAGTCATAGGCAACACCGTTAAACTCACCTGATGTAAAGTCAGGCTCAAAAAAATAGCCGCAACTGAGTTCCTTTAACGAGCCATCCTGAATGGCATCAATTGCCCTCCGGTCGGTTACGGTTAAGGCATTATCCAGATAAGGCGGCTCCCATATCGGCGTTGTGCCAATTGAACCCACCCGCAACTCCTTTAACGGCTGTTCAGCACTGTCCTGCTCATGACGATAAAGTAGCGGGATACCGTTAAACGTGGCCTTAGCCTTTTCCAGCTCATCGGCAGGACGGTAACCGAAATAAAGCCTGTCTGGGTCTAATTCCAGCGTCTCCCAGCCGGGAATTTCCCGCCCAACATAAGGTACGACCTGTTCTTTGGTCAGATGCGTCTGTGAAACGTGGAGATAACCGTTGGCATCAATACGTCGTCGGCTCCCCTCGTCAAAGACAACCGAGTTATTTTCTTTCGATGTAGGCATAGATTAAGTATTTCCAAATTGAGGAATAACAGGCCGGAAATCACATTTACAGTTAATCAACTCACCGGGTTGGATATGACGCTGCACGTGCGGGTCGTAACATCCCTCGCTCAACGTAAAGCGCTGCCCGTTCATGCCGATATGTGATTCACGATACGATTTGCTACCACCTGCACGGTGTATCCAAATCCCCTCGGTGATCCCCGTTGATTTACAACGCTCCCGGGCAATGGCATTGGTGGCTTTGGCGTTCTGATCACGGGCAATGGTTTTAGCTCTATTTTCTGTCAGGCGATAGCGCTGTTTCAGCTCGGCTTTCAGAAAGCCAATATCCCGACCGTTAACCACACTTTGCTGCACCAACGTTTGTACCAGTGTCAGATACTGCTCAGGAATGGAGGTAATCAGACTGACCTGCTGTTCATACAGGCTGTCTAACACATTCTGTACTGCGGGTGTGACGCGCATATTGACGGTGATACTGTCGGCTTTCAGTTTGTTTTTGACTGAATTTGACGCATAGGTATTGGCTCGGTTGACAAACCAGACCGCGATTGACTTCGCCATCTGCCCAAACTTCGTATTCCATCGCCCTTTGATAGCAAAGAGTTTTTCTGTTAACGCTTTGGCAGGTGAGGCATCACCGACAATCTCCGGTTGCTGGCGTTTGTATTCAGCAGATAGCCAATAATCAACCGAGTTCGCCATTTCCTGAATTAAGGCCTGCATCCGGCGGTAATATTCCTGTTCCAGTCCCGCGTTGGGGCGCGTAGAGCGTCCCGTTTTGGTTTTCTTCTTCCCCATAATGACCCTCCGGGATTTCATCCGCATCTATACCGAAATAGTCGCTGTCCGGATCGGCAGATAACCGCTGTCTGGCTTCTTTTTCCGAAATCACCCCGGTATCAATCAGCGAAACATCGCGGTCGGTCTTCATTTTCTGAGTTTCCGCCGCGGCTTTGGCGTCATCCTTATTCAAATCGACAAAATCGAAAGTGACGGACTGTGCCAATCGACCTAATGTGACGATTTGGAGGATATTCAGTGCCTTTTGCAGCCCGGTACGGAAGATTTTCTCTTGCTGGCTTTTCACATGATCATTGTAATTACGGATATCACTGTCCCCGGTGGCATTAAAACCACTGGGTGAGATACCTAATGATTTCACCGCCGGAGTCCGGTTTATTACGACAATCAATTCCAACATCTGGCGAACAATATCAGTCACACCCGACAGCGGCGTTTCCAGCTTCACAATGTCTTCCATTTCCTTATCAATCGCCAAAATACCATCATTGGAACGATGCTGGGCCAGATACGCCAATCGAGCATCCAATCCTTTAGTGGCATTAGGGTTAGTCAGAATGTCTTCCATATTGGTTTTTAGCGCCGTGAGCGAGAATTTCTCCAGTAACCGCGCGGCGGAGGTTCGGCTGTCCTGAAAGTGGATCACATAGTCATACAGCAACTGCGCCTGTGGCATGCCCATAAAGTTATAACTGGGCTTGAGCAATATCGGTACTTCATTACCACAGATGCGGATGAGTCGTGAGGCATGAACCTCTTTCCCTAATACCCACCATGTATCCGGGCTGAAATAGCGAGGACTGAGCGGATCGGTGCTCTCATATCTGCCGGGAAAAATATTAATCGGCTCCACCAGCACAAAGCGTTTAAAGTTTTTCAGCTCTGCTGATTTTTCTGAGATATCCAGCGGCACCAACAATTGGGTGTCAGATGCACCGGTATCAATGAATATCAGGCAACCACCAAAGTAACCGTTAAACTCTGCGGCCTTGTGAAAGACGTCTTTGACCTTGAAATCAATCAAGGCATCTTCAATGGCCTTCTTGTCTTCACTGCTGTCAACCTGACCGTCAATCTCCACGGCTTTGATCTCTATCCATTCCCGCGTCATATCATCAACGACGGTTTCAATGCACGCCCGAATTAGCCCATTCTGGGTTAATGATGACAGTGCGGCATAGCCCATAAAGGACGGGCCCATCGCATAACCTTGACCATGTTCCCATGCATGCTGAATAAGTGTGTATGCGCCTGATGCACTGAGAGCGCTATCCATTGCCAGCGCCGCTGCTTTGGGTGCGCCTAATGTTTTTGCCGGACCATAAATGTCTTTAACTTCTTCATAAGTGAGGATGTACTGCCCTGACTCCAGCTTTTCTGCCAGGGTTTGAGACAATGCCAATCTCCGCCGAGGCTTTATCGCCTGACGTTTTTGTTTTCTTGCCATAATAATATTTACCGACGCATAGTGCGTGAATGGCGCAGAGCCTGATTAACGATGTCCGGGTTCATACTGAAACCCCGTTTTTTCTGATACAAATCGCGCAGGGCCTGAGTCATGGCATCCACGACATCATCATGCGCCCCCACGGGGAAGGTCGTAATTTCATCCACCGTTTCAGTGATCCACGGTGCGATGTCTTTATGAGGTAAAAAGATGTTCCCGGCTTCCCACTCAGCAGTAACGGCATGAGCGCGAGCGACTTTGCTGCCGTCCGGCTCAACCGGTATCAATCCTGAGACGGTGCTTTTGAGCGAATCAATGACCGCAGGGCCATTGGCTTTATCTTCCACCAGCTTACGACGACCTTCGGGAAATTTATCCGCCAGCTTTTTTACTGCCTTAAGGGTGGCAGTAAAACTCATGCGTTCACGCACCTGATGTAGCAAATAGGCATTAGCGCCTTTCTTGCCCCAAACCTGACCAACAACATAGTCTGTGCCTTCACTGTCTTTAAAGGTCATATCCCAGCTATGAATAACTTTATCGAACTTCTCCGGGAGATCTTTCGGTAGATAGTAGTTCACCCAGTCTTCTTTGAAAATCGTACCACCCGATGGCTTCGGTGATTGTTGATACATAGCTGACCAGAAGTAATCACCAAACAACGCCTTCTTTTCCAATAAAGAATCAATCGGGTGAAGTTCAGGCACCAATGCCTCACCGTGATCATTAATGGCAGGGAACGCCAGCACCCTTGCTTTTGAACTGGATTCAATGACCTTGCCGGATAAGTCATCTGTCGCCCAACGAGTCGCCATAATGATCTCCCCGCTGTTTTTTGACAGACGGGTTTTGAAAGTGGAGACGTACCAGTTCCAAATGGCATTTTTCGTTGTTGGGCTTAAGGCTTCTTTGGCGTTTTTAATCGGATCGTCAATAATACCTAAATCAACGCGCTTTCCCGTTAATGGCCCGCCAACCCCTTGACTGATATAAACCCCTTTTCTACCGACAATTTCGAATGTTTCTGAATTGCGTTTAGCCTCTCTTTCAATCGTTACGACGCGGCGCACATTCAGTGCTGATGCTGGAAATAAACGAATGTACTCTTCACTCATCATAATGCTTTGTACGTCACGGTTCATATCAGAGGCCAAGTCTTTACCGTAGGACAGCCCGGCAACCCGTAAATCTGGGTATTTACCAAAAAAGTAAGCTGGCAGGTAACGTGAAACAATTTCTGATTTACCATGCTGTGGCGGCGCACCCAGTATCAATATCGGGCGTTGTCCGTTCATCATATCCAGCAGGAATTCATCTAAGGCTTCACAAACCTGACGTGAAAAATTACTGGTAATATATTCAGGATTTATGTACTGGATGAACTCATGCAGACTACGCCGGGCAATCTCTCTTTCGATAGCCTCATCCAGCATTGCATTATCGATATCCATGTCAGTGCCCAAAGTGAGAAAAATACGCGGTTCGCGCCAAAATCACGGTGAAATGATTTTCACGTTTTTGATAACAAATCAGTAACAAATAAAAGCCCAAAAATCAGGCAGAAGAGTGAAACTTTTACCCGTTTAAGGTGACATTTTGATTGAGTTGGAAAGTGGCGATTCCTGAAATGTCCATTATGTTAAATAGAGCTATTTTTCACGATTTTTTCTCAATGCCTGCAATTGCTCAAAAGTCAGGTGACTGAGGTCAATATTATTCGGGGTCATCGAGCCATCACTCGACTTGTGATCAATTTCCTGCTTCACCAGTTCGCCATACTTCTTGGGGGCAACTTTTGTAATGAACCACTTGCGCGTATCAACCCGTAATTTTGCTTTCGCCACTTCCGCCGGGTCAGCGATACAATCGTCAGCAATCTCCAACGTTTCTTCAATTAAAGTTTCCGCCTGAACCTCGCGTGCGTGCGCGTATTGGTCGCAAAAAGCTTGATGTTCACGCAGCCAGCGAAAGATTGTTGATTTATTTGGCATGCCCGGACGTTTACAGATGCTTCTTAAACTTTCACCGTCGGCAAGCAATGCGCATATATCATCCGCCACCTCCGGTAGATAATCAGAGGGGCGACCAACTTTGTTTTTAGCCGCCATTTTCTTTCCTTATTCAGTCACTGCGTAAGACTTGATACCGTTCACTCGATTGAGAGGAATGGTGATAGAGTCAACCCCGTTGATGTTCTGGGATACGGTTAAATAGCCATTATTGCGTGGATTGAATGGTACTTCGTATTGGCTATAACCAGTGATAGTTTCACTTTCTGTGAATATTTCAATTTTCCACCACTTGATGAATCTTGGCCTAATTGAATTAGGCTGTTTATGCTCAGACATATTTACCTCTCTTTGATTGAATTCAGAACAAACAACTGGCTCGGTTTGTATCTTGATAAACACTTCCGCTGATAGTCTGCCGTGTCTCGATTAAATCAGCGCAGGATCGGCACTGCGCACAAATTCACGAAGCAATGCCTTAACCTGCCGGACATTACCGCGACCACTTACTTTCAAACATGATGTATTGCCTGCGCGCTTATAAATGGCAACTACGCTTCCAATAGCCATTGTGATTACTGAGTAGTCACCTGCCTTTTGAGTTTCGATAAGGACTTTTTTCATATTTACCTCATTCAGAACAAACGACTAGACGTGAATTGAATTTATGGTTAAACGCCGGTGATTTAATTAACCCCACCCGCCCAAAACTTACACAAAACTCTATCAAGCACCCGTTTTAGGATGCTTTGTGGAATCAGATGGATAAAATGAATATCGCGGTACATTCGATTGATTTTTGACTTCTTCTCATTCTTCTTTTTGTCTTTTCTACTAGTCTTTTTGGTTCTACTTGATACCAAGGATCTGGTTTTGGAATGAGAAATTTTGGAGTGGTAGTATCTTTATGAAATTCCTTACGAAATCGAATAGCGTTACTTTCGTAATCTCTAGAAGCCTTTTCTGGTGAGTCATATACACCGATAACAATTATCTTATTGTTATGTTTAATTTGAGCTTTCCATTTTTGAGTTTGCCGACATTGACTTACTCCCTTATAGCCACTCGTATTATTTGTGGCAATTGAACGATTCCATGAGTTCTGTTGCCTAGTCGCTTCCCGTAAATTTTCTATTCGGTTATCTTTGGTGTCTCCGTTGATATGATCGATATCATGCTTAGGCATTGTTCCATGCACATACAACCACGCCAAACGATGAACAAGATATGATTTACCTGAAACATTCAAGGTTGCATATTTCTTTCCATAATATCCAACGGACTTACCAATAGAACCATTACCTCTTCGTTTGTAGAAGATGCCTATTTGCGGGTCATAAAAATACCTTGACAGCAATTCACTATGTGAAATTGAGTTCATAGGGTTTAGTTCCTTTTAGTGATAAACCTTGCGCTCAGGAATCACCAGCCCAAAGAGGGTTAACCAGACCACTACTGGTATTCCTCAAGGCTTATCCTGAAAGGTTCTTTGGTATTTTTGCTTCGAGCGAGAAGCGGTGAAATTCAGATACAAAAAAGCCACCACGGGATGTGATGGCTTGGTAACTATTACTCAGGGATATTAGAGATACTTAAATTTGATGAATAATTATTCTTTATTTGCTGTGATACTGATCAAATCAATGAAATCTTGACACATTTCAAGCTTGTGCCCGTGATCATCCACAAAGTTATACTTCTTAAAGTACTCCAGTATCTCCTCGGGACTTTTCCCGTATATAGGAGATTGAGAAATTGAATCGAGTTCCTGTTTCATCTTCAAACCTTCTTTCTGTAGGTTATGAACCAACTACACTGACATTGGAAATTGGCTTCCATGACGGTGGAGTGTATCAATACTATGCTGTTCCTTCTCGTGTGTACCAAGGATTGATGAATGCATCATCCAAAGGAAAGTACTTTCATCAGTACATTAGGAACAGCTATCAATATAAAAAGATAATATAAATAATTCAGCGGGGTTAATTGCCTCGCTGTTTCACCCACACTGCGTCCTAACATACTCTTGCAATCCCAGAATCATCTGTTCTCAGGCAGCTATTCAGAATGTAGTTGGTTGAGCCACGGCACGAACCCAGCACATAATCCC
>NZ_CAWQJR010000182.1:0-30346 GCF_963894935.1 Xenorhabdus sp. PB61.4 | reverse complement strand
GAATTAACTGTTTCAGTCACTCTTCAAGACTTGAATCTTTTTTGCCTTTCGGCTGTTGATAGTGTCTTGCGAGTGCCCACACAGATTGTCTGATTATGTTGTTAAAGAGCGATTGCAACCGGAAGTGGCTTCCGTGTTGCGAGGCTGCGTATCTTACGCCTTTTGCCTCCGGAGTCAAGCGTTTATTTTCGCTTTCGTTCCGCTGTCCTTCGCGGCGCGTCTCAGCTCAGCGTCGGTCAGTGGTGGCGCATTATAGGGAGTTTTTCGGCTCTGACAACCCTTTTTTACAATTTTATTTTCAACTGGACACTTTTTGCGCTTTTCAATATAAAAACCACTCAATCAGGATGAAATTAATGCAAATTCACCATTGCGTGGTGATCTTTCCCTCAATAACATTCCACGTAATATTATCCTCCCTTACTGCTATTGAGGTTTTTATGTCTACCGTTTTACGTAATTATTTAAACTTGCGGCCTCAAATTGGTCAAAGAGTCATGCTAGACCCTACTTCTATTGTAATTGGAGATGTCAGATTAGCAGATAATGTAAGTATCTGGCCGCTCGTCGTCATCCGCGGTGACGTCAATTATGTTTCTATTGGAGCTCGTACCAATATACAGGACGGTTCTATTCTACATGTAACTCATAAATCATCTGATAATCCTAATGGTTTCCCGCTAATCATAGGTGAGGAAGTCACTGTCGGTCACAAAGCAATGCTACATGGTTGTACGATAGGAAACCGGGTACTTGTTGGAATGAGTTCAATTCTACTTGATGGCTCCATCATTGAAGACAATGTCATTATTGGGGCTGGTAGTCTTGTCCCACCAAGAAAAATATTAGAAAGTGGATATCTGTATATAGGCAGCCCAGTGAAACAAGTGCGAAAACTCAAACATGAAGAGTTGGAAGGGCTGCTTTATTCTGCTAATAACTACGTCCGCTGGAAAGATGATTACTTAGCAGATATATCAGACGGTAACGAATAGCATCCAAATTGATCATCCTGCCCACGTAGGATGATTTCTTCAAATTCTTCCTCCAAATCCCAACGATACTGGCGAAATAGCTCAAGTGGATGAAAGTCATTACCATAACGTCGAGTTAATTCATCAGCACTGATCAGGCACTGCACCAATAAACCATTGACCATAGCAGGAAAGATAACTTTGTTTTCCTGCCCATTCCATTCTTCACGGTCAGGAAATTGAATTGCTTGATTCATAAACGTAATTCTTCTCTTAAAGCAGCTAAAACAGGTTCTACTTTTGGTAAGACACCATGCCAAAGTTCAAAAGCATGCGCCGCTTGTCCCACTAGCATCCCTAATCCATCAGCCAAAAATGAGGCTCCGCTTTCCTTGGCAAAACTAAGGAAAGGCGTTAATCCTTTTTGATAATACATATCATAACAAGCACCACCATTACGGAAAATTGATGGAGATATTTCAGGTACACTTCCATCAAGGCCAGAAGCGGTCGCATTAATAATAAGATCAAAATATGGGGTCAGAAGAGACTTCATTTCAACTGCCTGAATATGACCAAATGAGGAGAACATATTCACTATACCCTGCGCACGAGCAAAAGTACGGTTAGTAATAGTCACCGTACACCCAAAGTCTAGTAAAGGAGATATAACTCCTTTTGCTGCTCCACCAGCCCCAATAATCAGGATATGCTGCCCTTTGTTAATGAAGTTAAGCCGCTGCAAATCTGCTAATAACCCAACCCCATCAGTGTTATCACCCAGAAGCTGGTTATTTTCAATTAGCTTGAATGTGTTGACTGCACCACAATGTTTAGCTCGCTCACTCAACTGATGTGCACATTCATAAGCTCGCTCCTTAAAGGGAACGGTAATATTCGCACCTAAACCACCTTGTTCAAAAAATTGTTTCAATGTTTGTTCAAAATGTTCTAACGGAGCAAGTACTCTCCCATATTGGTGTTCAATACCCGTTTGTTTGGCAAATAATTGATGGATATAAGGAGATTTACTATGTGTAATCGGATTACCAAAAACCGCAAATTTATCCATTATCCCTTACCCTTGCCGATATAGTTTACCTGTTAAAGCATCCCTGATTTCTGATGGATTCTTACGTCCGCCCACTTCCCCTTCCAGTACAGGAAAATCGTTGCCGAATTGTCGACGAACTTCTTCTGAACTCCTACATGGTTCCAGCCCAGTTAAATTTGCACTGGTTGATACAAGAGGTTTTCCATAAAGGGCACATAGTTCTCTGACCAAAGGATGATCAGTAACTCGGACAGCTAGTGTTGAGAATCTTCCCGTCAACCACTTTGGTGTCACAGATTTGGCTGGGATAACCCATGTCACCGGTCCCGGCCAACAAGAGAAGATTGTCCTTTTCTGCTCATTATCCAACTGATTGTCATCAATATAGGGACATAACCTCTCATAACTATCAGCAATAAGGATTAACCCTTTTTCCTTGGGTCTATTTTTCAGTAATAATAATTTATTAACCGCTTTTTCACTGTCAGGGTCACAACCCAATCCAAAAACAGCTTCCGTAGGATAAGCAATGACTTTTTCTTCTTTTAAAGCCGTAATAATTAAATCAAATGCAGGAGATGCTTCATTACTCATTTTATTTCTCAGTTTCAATGGATTGCTGCTTATTGCACAATTTACTAGCACAAAACAGTTTAATACCCTGTGCGGTTTTCTTTTCGACCAACAAGGGGTAATGACAAAGCTCACATTCTCCTTGTACCGGTTTATTATTCAGTGTGAACTGGCATTCTGGATATCGATTACAAGCGTGAAATGTTTTACCAAATCGTGACTTACGTTGAAACAACTTACCTTTCTGACACTGAGGGCAATTAACTGAAGAGTCATCAGGTTTATCAATCAACTCAATATGATTACATTCTGGATAATTACTACAGCCAATAAACATACCGTACCGTCCTTGCCGTAAAACCAAAGTTGAACCGCACTTAGAACAAATTTGCCCTTCCAGTTCCTTAATAACGTGTCCATCTGATGATATTTTTAACGACCGAACATAACTGCATGATGGATAATTGGAACAAGCATAAAATGGACCATGGGCCCCGTTGCGGATCACTAGTTCAGCACCACATTCAGCGCAATATTCTGTTTGTTTTACTGCAAAGGGTACTTTTTTAGGCATATCTTACTCACGGAAAACTAATCACGATACTTATTGGAAAACCATAAAGTTCAAGTTAAGAGAAAATTCAATTTTTCAATTCACTCGAACATAACCACCAGCAACAACAGCCACTTTTCCCATTAATTCAAGCTCCAATAATTGAGTCATGACTTCTGTAATAGGAAGAGAAGAGCGCTGAGCAATTATATCAACAGGTGTAACTTCATCACTTACGTTAACCAGCACCTCAGCAAATGGCAACTCTGTTTGCTCAAATTGTTTTTCATTGCCCTCTTCCAGATTAATCCATTGAAAATTAGCATTAATATGTTCCATTATATCAATCACACTGGTTGCTAAATAAGCTCCCTGTTTGATCAACCAGTGATTACCATCACTCGAAGGCCTTCCTAGTGGGCCAGGTAATGCAAAAATATCCCTTCCTTGTTCAAGTGCACAGCGTGCTGTAATCAGTGAACCACTATTTTGATGAGCTTCTACAATCAAAATCGCTAAACTTAATCCACTAATAATTCTGTTTCGTCTTGGAAAATTTTTAGCTTTAGGTGGCGTGTCAGGGAAAAACTCAGAAACCAGAACCCCATTTTCTTTAATGCAACAGGCTAAAGTTCGATGACGATTAGGATAAATATTTTCAAGTCCACTCCCCAATACAGCAACGGTTTTCCCCCCTGCATCAATAGCAGCCTGATGGCAAATACCATCAATCCCAACCGCTAACCCACTGGTTATTACTATCCCATTCTCCGCTAGCCCT
Organism: Xenorhabdus sp. PB61.4; assembly: GCF_963894935.1. NCBI lineage: Bacteria > Pseudomonadati > Pseudomonadota > Gammaproteobacteria > Enterobacterales > Morganellaceae > Xenorhabdus > Xenorhabdus sp. PB61.4. The sequence goes on along the minus strand of NZ_CAWQJR010000182.1, from coordinate 26,411 downwards.
CCAGCAAATACTCTTCCCCACTTTTCACCATAAAAACTTGCCGACCGGCTACCCACTATTGCAACTTGTTTCTCAGATAATGTGCTTACTTTCCCAGAGACAAAAAGTATCAGTGGAGGCGAATAAATTTGTTTCAACAAAGAAGGGTATTCTGGATCAGAAAAGGTTAATAAGTGATTTCCTGATTGCTCCAACCAATTAAGACTGGAAAGCAAAACAGAAGGATTTGCCTTTAAAAACTGCACACACTGTGTAGGTGATAAGCCACAATCTTTCATCACAGCATGAGTAATATTTTTAACCTGCAGTAGGTGCTCAATTATAGACACTGCTTTTGCTACTGAAAGGTGAGATACCATTTTCATTCTCAACCATATTTCCATCATTTCCATTGTTGTCATCCTGACTCAATATGTTGTCATGCATACGTGATTAATTTGTAGTCGATACTGTCAATCTAATCAGGAAATGTCTAGAATAGGCGCTAATTATCACTCACTTTTTGGATGCAGTTCTAAACATATATGTCAGTTTTACAAGTATTACATTATCCAGATGAGCGGCTTCGCACAATTGCCAAGCCAGTAGAAAAAGTCGATGCAGAAATCCAGCGTATCATCGATGATATGTTCGAAACGATGTATGCAGAAGAAGGAATCGGCTTAGCAGCAACTCAGGTTGATATTCATCAACGCATTGTTGTTATTGATGTTTCAGAGAATCGTGACCAGAGACTTGTACTTATTAACCCAGAGCTAGTAACCGAGTCAGGAGAAACAGGTATCGAAGAAGGTTGTTTATCAGTTCCTGAACAACGTGCATTTGTGCCACGATTCGAGCAAGTCAAAATTAAGGCTCTTGATTATCACGGTCAACCATTTGAGCTGGAAGCCGATGGTCTGTTGGCGATTTGTATTCAACATGAGATGGATCACTTGCTCGGTAAACTCTTCGTAGATTACTTGTCTCCGTTAAAACGACAGCGTATTCGCCAAAAAGTCGAAAAAATTGACCGACTAAGAGCCAAGGCTAAGTAAATTTTATCATTACGGGAAATAACAGTGTCTGATTCTTTACGTATTATTTTTGCCGGAACCCCTGATTTCGCGGCTCACCATTTGGCGGCTTTATTAAAATCTAAACATCAAATTGTCGGTGTACTCACTCAACCTGATAAACCGGCAGGAAGGGGTAAAAAACTGACACCAAGTCCTGTAAAAGTATTGGCTGAAGAACATCATATCCCTGTTTTCCAGCCAAAAACATTACGTACAGAAGAAAGCCAGCAATGGATCATGGAGCAACAAGCCGATATCATGGTTGTCGTTGCATATGGTTTGATCCTTCCCCAAGCGGTATTAGATATGCCACCTTTGGGGTGCCTCAATGTCCATGGTTCTTTATTACCTCATTGGCGCGGTGCTGCACCAATTCAACGTGCTATCTGGGCTGGAGATAAAGAAACGGGGGTAACAATCATGCAAATGGACGCAGGCCTTGATACAGGCGATATGCTGTTAAAAGCAACCTGCCCAATTACAAACGAAGATACTACTGCGAGCCTGTACGACAAACTTGCCGATATCGGCTCCGATGCATTGCTTAATACATTAAGTCTAATAACATCAGGTAATAGTCAGCCGGAAAGTCAGAATAATATTCTTGCTACTTATGCTGAAAAACTCAGCAAAGATGAAGCCAGAATGGATTGGAATTTATCAGCAATTCAGCTCGAACGTTGTGTACGTGCATTCAACCCTTGGCCAATAAGCTATTTCTTTATTAATGAACAGCCCATTAAAGTATGGAAAGCTCATGCTATTGGCGGTAAATCTAACCAAATCCCAGGAACAATTCTCCACGCGGATAAAAAGGGTATTCAGGTCGCTACAACTGATGGAATATTGAATATTACTCAATTGCAGCCCCCGGGAAAAAAAGCAATGTCGGCTGCCGATTTATTAAATTCTAAGCGCGAATGGTTCACTCCGGGTAACAAAATCAACTAACATTCATTGCCTGTATGGTGTCAGCATACAGGCATCTTCTCGCTTTACTACTATTATTACGCTGATGAAACTCAGCTTTTGACCATGCCATGAAAAAGACATATAACCTGCGAAGCATCGCTGCAAAAGCGATTAGCCAAGTGCTGGAGCAAGGACAGTCACTTAGCACTGTTATACCCGAACTCCAACAAAAAGTATCCGATAAAGATAAAGCTCTCCTACAGGAACTCTGCTTTGGTGTAATGAGAGTTTTACCTCAGCTGGAATGGCTTATAGCCCAATTAATGGCAAAACCATTGAAAGGTAAGCAACGCATTTTCCACTATTTGATCATGGTTGGAATGTATCAACTTACTTATACACGTATACCGGCACATGCAGCGATCGCAGAAACAGTTAATGGGACAATCAGTTTAAAACGTCCACAATTGAAAGGACTCATTAATGGCGTTCTTCGACAATTTCAGCGTCAGCAAGAAGAGTTAGTCGAACAATCTAATGATGTCGGTCACTATTTACATCCCAAATGGCTATTAACTCGTATTCAAAAAGCTTATCCTCACAATTGGCAACATATTGTCGGTGCGAATAATCAAAAACCACCAATGTGGCTACGTGTCAATCAGATACATCACTCTACAAATCAATATCTTTCTTTGCTGCAAAAAGCCAATATAGCCGCAGAATTAGACACAGATCATCCCAACGCAATTCGTCTATTGAACCCTTGTTCTGTCAATATACTGCCCGGATTTGATAAAGGCTGGGTTACTATTCAGGATCGTTCTGCACAAGGCTGTGCTGAATTATTAATGCCATGTGATGGAGAAGACATACTTGATCTTTGCGCTGCACCAGGCGGCAAAACAACTCATATACTTGAGATGGCACCAAACGCCAAAGTACTTGCCGTTGATATTGATGAACAAAGAATTAAGCGTGTGGAAGAAAACTTACAGCGCCTTAATTTAAATGCTGTCATTAAAACGGGTGATGGGCGTTTCCCACACAAATGGGCTAACGGAGAACAATTTGATCGCATTCTTCTTGATGCACCATGTTCAGCAACAGGTGTTATACGTCGCCATCCAGATATAAAATGGTTACGAAGAAATGAGGATATCGATCAGTTAGTGACTCTTCAATCTGAAATACTTGATGCTACTTGGCCATACTTAAAGAAAAGTGGAACTCTGGTTTATGCCACATGCTCAATTTTACCTGATGAAAATAGCGAGCAAGTTAAAGCATTTTTAAAACGCAATCCGGATGCCAAGCTCTCTGGAACAGGTACTCAAGAGACCCCAGGAATACAAATTACTCCCGAGATAACAGGTGGTGATGGCTTCTTTTATGCTCGATTGACTAAGCAATAATAGAATAGCTTTTCTCTCGCTCTACCGGGCGAGAGAATGTAATGACTTTGCTAAAATAGCAAAACAATTGCAACTTCTAACACATAAAGAGAATAGCTATGAAGATAATTATTCTGGGTGCTGGTCAGGTTGGTGGAACATTAGCTGAAAACTTAGTTGATGAAAACAATGACATTACTGTTGTTGATACCGATACAGATCGTTTACGCCAGTTACAGGACAAATTCGATCTACGGGTTGTGAATGGGCATGGTTCTCATCCCAGAGTTTTAAGAGAAGCCGGTGCAGAAGATGCTGATATGTTAGTTGCTGTTACAAATTCAGATGAAACCAACATGATCGCATGCCAGATCGCCTATTCTCTATTTAATACACCAAATAAAGTCGCCCGGATCCGTTCATCAGAATATATTAGGGAATCAGAAAAGTTATTTAAGCCCGGTGATATTCCTATCGATTATCTTATATCTCCAGAGCAGTTAGTTATCGACTATATCTACAAATTAATCCAATATCCCGGAGCCTTACAGGTTGTTAACTTTTCTGAAGGCCGAGTCAGTATTGTTGCAGTAAAAGCTTATTATGGTGGTTCACTTGTAGGGAATGCATTATCTTCTCTTCGTGAACATATGCCGCATATTGACAGCAAAGTTGCCGCAATATTTCGACAAGACCGTCCAATCAGACCACAAGGCTCTACAGTTATTGAGGCTGGCGACGAAGTATTTTTTGTTGCTGCATCACAACATATCAGAGCAGTAATGAGCGAGTTGCAGCGTCTGGAAAAACCATACAAACGTATCATGATTGTTGGCGGCGGAAACGTCGGTGCGGGTTTAGCCTTACGCCTTGAAAAAGATTATAGCGTTAAGCTTATTGAGCATAATCAGGAAAGAGCAACTGAACTTGCAGAGCTATTACACGATACTATAGTGTTCTATGGTGATGCTTCTGATCAGGAGCTACTTGCAGAAGAACATATTGAGCAAGTCGATGTTTTCATTGCATTAACTAACGATGATGAAGCTAATATCATGTCAGCCATGCTTGCAAAACGAATGGGTGCCAAAAAAGCAATGGTACTTATCCAACGTAGTGCATATGTTGATTTAGTTCAAGGTGGTGTCATTGATATCGCTATCTCACCTCAACAGGCCACAGTATCTGCATTACTTGGGCATGTTCGCAAAGCCGATATCGTTAGTGTATTTTCATTAAGACGAGGTGTTGCTGAAGCTATTGAAGCGATTGCTCATGGTGATGAACATACTTCCAAAGTAGTTGGGAGAAAAATAGGAGATATAAAACTTCCCTCAGGAACAACCATTGGCGCCATTGTCCGCGGAGAAGAAGTCATCATTGCTAATGATTACAGCATTATTCAACAAGGCGACCATGTAATCATGTTTATTACAGATAAAAAATTTGTTCCTGAAGTTGAAAAGCTATTCCAACCAAGCCCATTCTTTCTATAAGTCACTTACACAGCTACCAATTCGGAAATATTTGTACTCAGAAAATTAGAAGGCCAATGATAATAACTTGAAAAAATTATTATCATTGGCCTCCCAACCACTTCCTTTCCCATGTTTTGCTTTACGATTATAACTTCCTTTACCTTTTTTATTTTTTTCTATTCGCTGCCTGAACAAAGGATCATGTAAAAGAGCTTCTATAGCATTATCTTTGATAACGCCTTTTTTATGCCTATACGTTGTCATAGTGACCTCGAAATATGGTTATTTGAATAAATATAGCTTATCAATAGTACTCTTAATGCACAAAAGAATAAAGAAAAATCACTTCTTCGTAGCCCCTTCTTCTAATATTTCCAATATTGAACAATAGGTACTAATATGTGCGCTTCCACAACAAGCATCACTTAACATTTTTAAAGAGTCGCGCATTTTTTGCATTTCTAATAATTTTTCTTCTATTTCCTGTAATCTAGTATCAACAATTCTCTTAGATTCTTGGCAGGTATGATGTTCAGGATCAACGCGGATAGACAATAACTCTACAATTGTCTCTAATGTAAAACCTAATTGTTTTGCATAGCGAATAAAGCGTAGTCGTTGTAAATCCTGTTTTGTATAAAGCCTATAACCACTTTCTGTTCTTTCTTCATGCTCCATCAATCCTTGTTTTTCATAAAAACGAACAGTATCAGGAGTAACATTCGCTAACTTCGCCAATTGACCAATACGATACATGGCAGCCTCTCATCAAACAGGGAAATAAAATCAATACTACCAGAATAGATTAATAAATCATCGCCGGATGTTCTGCTGTCAGCTAGAAATCAAAAAGTAATGGGAAAGATAAGAAAAAATAATGGCGGGAAGAATTTAAAGGCGATAAAAAACCGGGATAATACCCGGTTTTTTATGCTTCTACAGATTACTCTGCAGCTGCTGCTTCTGTCTGAGACTCAGCGGCGCGGTCAACAAGCTCGATGTATGCCATCGGTGCATTGTCACCTGCACGGAAGCCACACTTCAGAATACGAGTGTAACCACCTGCGCGGCTCGCAAAACGCGGGCCCAGTTCATTAAACAGTTTTGCCACGATCTCGTTATCACGAGTACGGGCGAATGCCAGACGACGATTAGCTACGTTGTCGGTCTTGGCAAGAGTAATCAGCGGCTCAACGACGCGACGCAGTTCTTTCGCTTTAGGCAGAGTCGTCTTGATGATTTCATGACGAACCAAAGAACCTGCCATGTTACGGAACATAGCTTGGCGATGGCTGCTGTTGCGGTTCAATTGACGACCACTCTTACGATGGCGCATGACCTTATCCTTCTCAGTAAAACCTTAACCTGTGATCTAGTTATTCATCAGCAATACTTGCTGGTGGCCAGTTTTCCAAGCGCATGCCCAGAGAAAGTCCACGTGAAGCCAGTACGTCTTTAATCTCAGTAAGAGATTTTTTACCCAGATTAGGTGTTTTAAGTAACTCAACCTCAGTACGCTGTACCAGATCACCGATGTAGTGGATAGCTTCTGCCTTAAGACAGTTAGCAGAGCGGACAGTCAATTCCAGATCGTCAACAGGGCGCAGCAGTATCGGATCAAATTCAGGCTTCTCTTCTTTAACTTCTGGTTGACGTACGTCACGTAAATCAACGAAAGCCTCCAGTTGTTCAGCCAGAATAGTAGCTGCACGGCGAATCGCCTCTTCAGGATCGATTGTACCGTTAGTCTCCATCTCGATAACCAGCTTATCCAAGTCAGTACGCTGTTCTACACGAGCTGCTTCAACATTGTAGGCAATACGCTCTACTGGGCTATAGCAAGCATCTACTAACAAACGACCGATAGGGCGCTCATCTTCTTCCGAATGAATTCGGGCAGAAGCCGGCACATAACCACGACCGCGCTGAACTTTAATACGCATACTAATGGAAGCGCTTTCGTCAGTCAGATGGCAGATTACGTGCTGCGGCTTGACGATTTCGACATCACCATCATGGATGATGTCGGCTGCAGTCACAGGGCCAATGCCAGATTTATTCAAGGTAAGGATGACTTCATCTTTGCCCTGAACTTTCACCGCCAGCCCTTTCAGATTGAGGAGAATCTCCAGGATATCTTCCTGTACACCTTCTTTGGTGCTGTACTCATGCAGTACACCATCAATCTCAACCTCAGTCACCGCACAACCCGGCATAGACGAAAGCAGAATACGGCGCAGTGCGTTGCCAAGAGTATGGCCAAAGCCACGCTCTAATGGCTCAAGGGTCACCTTGGCGTGCGTCGAACTGACTTGCTCGATATCTACCAGGCGCGGTTTTAGAAACTCTGTCACAGAACCCTGCATTGTGTCCTCTCTTTGGTGCTAAGCTTTACTTAGAGTAAAGCTCGACGATCAGGTGTTCGTTAATGTCAGCGGATAGATCAGTACGTTCAGGATTACGCTTGAACACACCTTCCATCTTCGCAGCATCAACTTCCAACCAAGTTGGTTTCTCACGCTGCTCAGCCAGCTCTAAAGCTGCCTTAATACGAGCCTGCTTTTTCGCTTTTTCACGAACGCTGACTACGTCATTCGGGGATACCTGATAAGAAGCGATGTTAACAACGCGACCATTTACCATGATAGCCTTGTGGCTCACCATCTGACGTGATTCAGCACGCGTCGCGCCAAAACCCATACGATAAACGACGTTATCTAAGCGACCTTCCAGCAAAGTCAGCAGGTTTTCACCTGTGTTGCCTTTCAGACGAGTAGCTTCTTTATAGTAGTTACGGAATTGACGTTCCAGAACACCGTAAGTACGACGAACTTTTTGTTTTTCACGTAACTGAACACCGTAGTCAGACAGACGCGGTTTGCGTGCGCCGTGCTGGCCTGGTGCTTGTTCTAACTTACACTTGGTGTCAATCGCGCGAACGCCAGACTTCAGGAAAAGGTCTGTACCCTCGCGACGGCTCAGCTTGAGCTTAGGACCCAAATATCTTGCCATTTTCTTTCTCCAACAATCCTAAAAACGAAGACGTATTAAACGCGACGTTTTTTCGGTGGACGACAACCGTTATGAGGGATCGGAGTCACATCAGTAATATTAGTGATGCGGAAACCAGCCGCGTTCAGTGCGCGAATAGTTGACTCACGGCCCGGACCAGGTCCTTTAACCATAACTTCCAGGTTCTTAATTCCGTATTCTTTTACTGCTTCAGCACAGCGTTCTGCTGCAACCTGAGCTGCAAACGGAGTAGATTTACGAGAACCTCGGAAACCGGAACCACCGGCAGTTGCCCAACCCAAAGCGTTACCCTGACGATCAGTAATAGTAACGATGGTGTTGTTGAAAGAAGCATGGATATGAGCCACACCGTCAGAGACTTGTTTTCTTACACGCTTACGTGCACGAATAGGTGCTTTTGCCATTATTCAATACCCCGATTATTTCTTGATCGGCTTACGCGGACCCTTACGGGTACGTGCATTGGTCTTAGTACGCTGACCGCGAACCGGCAGACCACGACGATGACGTAAACCACGATAGCAACCAAGATCCATCAGACGTTTGATACTCAGGGTTACTTCACGACGCAAATCACCTTCTACAACGTATTTAGCAACTTCGTCACGCAGCTTGTCAATTTGCTCTTCAGACAGCTCACTGATCTTAACATTTTCAGCAATACCCGTTGCTGCACAGATAGCCTGTGAGCGGGTTTTACCGATACCGTAAATCGAAGTTAATGCGATTACAGTATGTTTCTGATCAGGAATGTTAATGCCTGCTATACGGGCCACTATGCACTCCTACAATATTTATTCACTGCAACACCATTCTGAAAAGCCCGTTTTCAGGATACTCAAATAATGTTGCTGTCAGATAAAAAGATTGGCTGGCTAATTTAGCCAGCTCAACCCAACTTTGCAAGAAAAATATGCGATTAATTAGCCTTGGCGCTGTTTATGCTTAGGCTCTGCACTGCAAATCACACGAACGATACCGTTACGTTTAACGATTTTGCAGTTACGACATAATTTCTTGACGGAAGCACGAACTTTCATTTTTACTCTCCGTAACTTCTCAAGCAAACCGATTAGCGGTTATATCCTTTCAGGTTTGCCTTCTTCAATGCAGACTCATACTGACTCGACATCATCAGAGTTTGCACTTGAGCCATAAAGTCCATGATGACGACGACTACAATCAGTAGGGAAGTACCACCAAAATAGAATGGAACTTTCATTGCATCACGCATGAACTCCGGGATTAAGCAGATAAAGGTAATATATAACGCACCAACTAAGGTTAGACGAGTCATTACTTTATCGATGTACTTAGCCGTTTGCTCTCCCGGACGAATTCCTGGTACAAATGCACCGGACTTCTTCAGGTTATCTGCCGTTTCTCTTGGATTGAACACCAAAGCCGTATAGAAGAAACAGAAGAAGATGATTGCAGATGCATACAATAACACATAAAGCGGTTGACCTGGCTGCAAATACATAGAAATAGTTGTCAACCAATTCCAGTTTGCTCCGCTACCAAACCAAGAGGCTATAGTACCAGGGAACAAAATAATACTGGAAGCAAAAATTGCAGGGATAACCCCAGCCATATTCACTTTCAACGGTAAATGTGTACTTTGTGCCGCAAAAACTCTACGACCTTGTTGACGTTTGGCATAGTTAACAACGATACGACGTTGACCACGCTCCATGAAAACAACGAAGAAAGTTACTGCAAACACTAAGACTGCAACCAACAGCAACAGGAGGAAGTGCAGATCGCCTTGCCGAGCTTGCTCGATGGTGTGACCAATTGCAGGCGGAAGGCCCGCAACGATACCAGCAAAGATTATGATTGAAATACCATTGCCGATACCTCGTTCAGTAATCTGCTCACCTAGCCACATCAAGAACATAGTTCCTGTGACCAAACTTACAACAGCCGTGAAATAGAACGCAAAACCTGGATTAATAACCAGCCCTTGCATCCCAGGCATATTCGGCAACCCAGTTGCAATACCTATTGACTGGAATATTGCCAGCACTAATGTGCCATAACGGGTGTACTGACTGATCTTACGACGACCAGCTTCCCCTTCCTTCTTAATCTCTGCTAAACGGGGGTTAACCACAGTCAGCAACTGGATAATAATAGATGCAGAAATATACGGCATTATACCCAGTGCAAAGATAGAAGCACGGCTTAAAGCACCACCAGAGAACATGTTGAACATTTCAATGATGGTGCCTCTTTGCTGTTCGAGCAATTTGGCAAGCACAGTGGCATCAATACCAGGGATTGGAATAAAAGAGCCAATACGGAAAACAATCAGAGCTCCAATAACAAACAAAAGTCTGCGTTTTAACTCACCTAATCCGCCTTTAGCACTTTGAAAATCTAATCCTGGTTGTTTAGCCATCTGTTACTTATTCCTCAATTTTACCGCCAGCAGCTTCAATTGCAGCACGGGCGCCTTTAGTAACACGCAAGCCACGCACAGTTACTGCGCGATTGACTTCGCCAGAAAGCATAACTTTCGCGAACTCAATTTGAGGGCCAACAATGTTAGCAGCTTTCAGTGCATTCAGATCGATAATATCGCCTTCAACACGAGCAAAATCAGACAAACGGATTTCGGCTGTAATCATTGCCTTACGTGAAGTAAAGCCAAATTTTGGCAGACGACGGTACAGAGGCATCTGGCCGCCTTCAAAACCACGACGTACGCCACCGCCAGAACGAGATTTCTGACCTTTGTGACCACGGCCGCCGGTTTTACCCAGACCAGAACCGATACCACGACCTACACGTTTAGGTGCGTGCTTGGCACCTTCAGCCGGAGACAGAGTATTTAAGCGCATCTGTTACTCCTCAACTTTAACCATATAGGAAACCAAGTTGACCATACCGCGAACCGCTGGTGTATCTTCGCGTTCAACAGTATGACCAATGCGACGCAGACCTAAACCAGTCAGAGTTGCCTTATGCTTAGGCAAACGACCGATTGAACTGCGGACCTGTGTAATCTTGATAGTCTTAGCCATGGTCATTACCCCAGAATTTCTTCGACGGATTTGCCACGCTTAGCTGCGACCATTTCTGGAGACTTCATGCTGTCTAAAGCATCCAGGGTTGCACGAACCACATTGATTGGGTTAGTGGAACCATAGGTTTTAGCCAGTACGTTACGAACTCCAGCTACTTCCAGAACAGCACGCATCGCACCACCTGCGATGATACCTGTACCTTCATGAGCAGGCTGCATGAACACGCGGGAACCGGTGTGTGCGCCTTTCACTGGGTGGTGCAGGGTGCCGCTGTTAAGTGCGACGGTTTTCATATTGCGACGTGCTTTTTCCATCGCTTTCTGGATCGCTGCCGGAACTTCGCGTGCTTTGCCGTAGCCAAAACCAACGCGACCGTTACCATCACCAACTACAGTCAGTGCTGTAAAGCTGAAAATACGGCCACCTTTAACGGTTTTAGATACGCGGTTTACCGCGATCAGCTTTTCCTGCAGTTCGCCAGCTTGTTTTTCGATGTGAGCCATCTTACACCTCTACCTTAGAACTGAAGGCCAGCTTCACGGGCAGCATCTGCCAGTGCCTGGACTCTACCATGATATTGGAAACCAGAACGGTCAAAGGATACGTTTTTGATACCTTTTTCCAGAGCACGTTCAGCAACAATTTTACCAACTACTGCTGCGGCTTCTTTGTTTCCAGTGAATTTCAGTTGTTCACTGATAGCTTTTTCTGTTGTAGAAGCTGCCACCAGAGTTTCAGAACCATTTGGTGCGATAACCTGCGCATAAATATGGCGAGGGGTACGGTGTACCACCAGGCGAGTTGCACCCAGTTCCTGGAGCTTGCGGCGTGCGCGGGTCGCACGACGGATACGAGCTGCTTTCTTATCCATAGTGTTACCTTACTTCTTCTTAGCCTCTTTGGTACGCACGATTTCATCGGCGTAACGAACACCCTTGCCTTTGTATGGCTCAGGACGACGATAGGCACGCAGATCTGCCGCAACCTGACCAATCACCTGCTTATCAGCACCTTTCAGTACGATTTCAGTTTGTGATGGGCATTCCGCAGTAATGCCTGCAGGCAGTTGATGTTCAACCGGATGCGAGAAGCCTAAAGACAAACTAACAGTATTGCCTTTAACTGCTGCACGGTAACCAACACCTACCAGTTGGAGCTTCTTAGTGAAGCCTTCGTTAACACCGATAACCATTGCATTCAGCAGAGAACGAGTTGTACCCGCCTGTGCCCAAGCATCTGCAAAACCTTCGCGTGGAGCGAAAGTCAGCTGGCTATCTGCATGTGTAACTTCAACTGCGCTGTGGATTTCACGACTCAATTCGCCGTTTTTACCCTTAATCGAAATAACCTGACCGTTGAGTTTAACCTCTACGCCGGCAGGAATGACGACGGGTGCTTTTGCAACACGAGACATTCTTTCCTCCCGAATTAAGCTACGTAGCAGAGAATCTCGCCACCCAGACCAGCCTGGCGAGCTGCACGATCAGTCATTACACCTTTAGAGGTAGAAATAACAGCGATACCCAAACCAGCCATAACTTGTGGCAGCTCATCTTTTTTCTTATAGATGCGCAGACTTGGGCGGCTTACACGCTGGATGCTTTCTACAACAGCCTTACCTTGGAAGTACTTCAGAGTAACTTCCAGTTCTGGCTTGGTGTCGCCTTCGATTTTAAAATCTTCAATATAACCTTCTTCCTTCAGCACTTTGGCAATTGCCACTTTCAGCTTGGAGGAAGGCATGGTGACCGCAACTTTATTCGCGGCCTGACCGTTACGGATACGGGTCAGCATATCCGCGATCGGATCTTGCATGCTCATCTGTCTTTACTCCCGTGATTCAATTGGTGACAATTACCAGCTAGCCTTTTTAAGGCCCGGGATTTCACCGCGCATAGCGGCTTCACGGACTTTAATACGGCTCAACCCAAACTTCCGCAAAAATGCATGCGGACGCCCAGTTTGACGGCAGCGGTTACGCTGACGGCAAGGGCTGGAATCACGTGGCAGTGTTTGCAGCTTGAGAACAGCATTCCAACGGTCTTCATCAGATGCGTTTACATCAGAGATGATCGCTTTCAGTTCAACGCGTTTTGCGAAGAATTTCTCAGCTAATTTCGCACGTTTTACATCACGTGCTTTCATTGATTGCTTAGCCATGAATACCCTGCCTTACTTGCGGAACGGGAAGTTAAACGCAGCCAACAGTGCGCGGCCTTCATCATCAGATTTCGCAGTAGTGGTGATGGTAATATCCAAACCACGTACACGATCCACTTTATCGTAATCGATTTCAGGGAAGATGATTTGCTCACGAACACCCATGCTGTAGTTACCGCGACCATCAAATGACTTAGCGGACAAGCCACGGAAGTCACGAATACGTGGTACAGCAATAGAAATCAGGCGCTCAAAGAACTCCCACATGCGTTCGCCACGCAGGGTTACTTTACAGCCGATTGGATAGCCCTGACGGATTTTGAAGCCTGCAACTGACTTGCGTGCTTTGGTGATCAGTGGTTTTTGACCAGAAATTGCTGCCAGATCAGCTGCTGCGTTGTCCAGCAGTTTCTTGTCAGCGATTGCTTCACCAACACCCATGTTCAGGGTGATCTTCTCGACCCGAGGGACTTGCATGACAGAATGGTAACCAAACTGACTCATCAGTTTCTGGACTACCTCGTCTTTGTAGTAATCATGCAGTTTCGCCATCGTATACTCCAAATTACTTGATAGTTTCGTTGTTAGATTTGAAGAAACGTACTTTTTTGCCGTCTTCGAATCTAAAACCTACACGGTCAGCCTTGCCGGTTTCTGCATTAAAGATTGCAACGTTAGAAACCTGAATTGCTGCTTCTTTTTCAACGATGCCACCTGGTTGGTTCAGAGCCGGAACTGGCTTCTGATGTTTTTTAACCAGATTGATACCTTCAACGATAATTTTACCAGAAGAAAGAACCTGTTTTACTTTACCGCGCTTACCTTTGTCTTTACCAGTCAGCACGATAATTTCGTCATCACGACGGATTTTCGCTGCCATTGCCTGCTCCTTAGAGTACTTCAGGTGCCAGAGAGATAATTTTCATGAACTTTTCATTACGAAGTTCACGAGTTACCGGCCCAAAAATACGCGTACCGATAACCTGCTCACTATTGTTGTTCAACAATACGCAAGCGTTGCTATCGAAGCGAATGACAGAACCGTCCGGGCGACGAACACCCTTCTTGGTGCGCACCACTACCGCTTTCAGGACATCACCTTTTTTGACTTTACCACGAGGAATCGCTTCCTTGATGGTGATCTTGATGATATCACCGACATGTGCGTATCGACGGTGCGAGCCACCTAGAACCTTGATACACATTACGCGACGTGCACCGGAGTTGTCGGCCACGTTCAGCATAGTCTGTTCTTGGATCATTTTAGTGCTCCGCTAAATGTCAACTACTACTGAGCCACTTTATTTTTAAAGAAGCCGTTTTAATATCCCACACTACGAGGGCGCGGCATTATAACACCACATCTTCGCGATGGACAGAAAAATAAACGGCCCTGTTATTTTTTGAGCCGTTTATTTCTTATGAGATAGCGTCCTATTATAGAACCGCTTTCTCTACAACGCGAACTAAGGTCCAAGATTTAGTCTTAGACAGTGGACGGGTTTCGCGGATTTCCACTACATCACCAATTCCACATTCATTGTTCTCGTCATGTACGTGCAACTTAGTCGTACGCTTGATGAATTTACCATACAGTGGGTGTTTCACCTTACGTTCAATAGCAACAACAATGGATTTTTCCATTTTGTCGCTAACAACACGACCTTGCAGAGTACGGATTTTATCGGTCATTACGCACCCGCCTTCTCAGTCAGTAAAGTCTTAACGCGTGCAATATTACGACGCACTTGTTTCAACAGATGAGACTGTTGCAGCTGGCCGCTTGCCGCCTGCATACGCAGATTAAACTGTTCACGTAACAGGTTCAGCAGCTCAGTGTTCAGCTCTTCAACGCTTTTTTCGCGCAGCTCTTGTGCTTTCATTACATCACCGTCTTAGTTACAAAGGTGGTTTTGATAGGCAGTTTCGCTGCCGCCAGCTTGAACGCTTCACGGGCCAGCTCTTCAGACACACCGTCCATCTCATACAGGACTTTACCAGGCTGGATCAAGGCAACCCAATACTCTACGTTACCTTTACCTTTACCCATACGCACTTCGAGTGGCTTCTCGGTGATTGGTTTGTCTGGGAACACACGGATCCAGATTTTACCTTGACGCTTAATTGCACGGGTCATAGCACGACGTGCCGCTTCGATTTGACGAGCAGTCAAACGACCACGGCCCACAGCTTTCAGACCGAAAGTGCCGAAGCTAACATCCGCACCGGCAGCCAGACCGCGGTTACGGCCTTTATGCACTTTACGGAATTTCGTACGCTTTGGTTGTAACATCAGCGACTCTCCTTACTTGCGGCCTTTACGCTGCTGCTTTTTAGGTTGAGCAGCCGGTTTTTCCGCCTGTTCAACAGCAGCCATACCACCCAGGATCTCACCTTTGAAGATCCATACCTTAACGCCGATTACACCATAAGTGGTGTGCGCTTCTGAAGTGTTATAGTCGATATCTGCACGCAGAGTGTGCAGAGGTACACGACCTTCACGATACCATTCAGTACGCGCGATTTCAGCACCGCCCAGACGGCCGCTTACTTCCACTTTGATGCCTTTAGCGCCCAGACGCATTGCGTTCTGTACAGCACGTTTCATAGCACGGCGGAACATAACACGACGTTCCAACTGTGAGCTGATGCTGTCAGCAACCAGTTTTGCGTCCAGTTCAGGTTTACGCACTTCGGCAATATTAATCTGCGCAGGAACGCCAGCGATGTCCGCTACAGCTTTGCGCAGTTTTTCTACGTCTTCACCTTTCTTACCGATTACGATGCCTGGACGAGCAGTGTGAATAGTCACACGGATGCTTTTCGCAGGACGTTCGATAACGATACGTGAAATAGATGCTTTAACCAGTTCTTTATTCAAGTACTGGCGAACTTTAAAGTCGCTGTCTAGGTTGTCAGCGAATTCTTTGGTATTCGCATACCAGGTAGAGTTCCAAGGTTTGACAATACCCAGACGAATACCATTAGGATGTACTTTCTGACCCATTGCTAGTCTCCAGAGTCTCAGCGATCGGACACAACCACAGTAATGTGGCTGGTGCGCTTCAGGATACGATCTGCACGGCCTTTGGCACGAGGCATAATGCGCTTCATGGTTGGACCTTCGTCTACGAAAATTTTCGCAACTTTCAGATCATCGATGTCAGCGCCATCGTTGTGTTCTGCGTTAGCAATAGCAGACTCAAGTACCTTCTTCACTAAACCAGCAGCTTTCTTGTTGGTATAGGTCAGAGTTTCCAGAGCTTGCGACACTTTCTTACCGCGGATCAGGTCAGCCACAAGGCGAACCTTCTGAGCAGAAGAACGAGCGTGGCGATGTTTAGCGATAGTTTCCATCTCTTCCTCCTACCTTAGCGCTTCTTAGCCTTTTTATCGGCCGCATGGCCGCGATAAGTACGGGTCGGCGCGAATTCACCCAGTTTGTGACCAACCATTTCGTCGGAAACAAAAACTGGAACATGCTGACGACCATTATGGACAGCGATGGTCAAACCGATCATGTTAGGAAAGATCGTTGAACGACGGGACCAAGTCTTAATAGGCTTTTTGTCTCCGCTTTCCACCGCTTTCTCTACCTTCTTCAGCAAGTGCAGGTCAATAAATGGACCTTTCTTGAGAGAACGTGGCATGGTTTATCCTCTAATTATTTTTTAGAACGGCGACGTACGATGTATTGATCAGTACGTTTGTTACTACGGGTCTTCTTACCTTTGGTCTGGATGCCCCATGGAGTTACAGGGTGTTTACCAAAGTTACGACCTTCACCACCACCGTGTGGATGGTCAACTGGGTTCATCGCCGTACCACGAACGGTAGGACGGATACCACGCCAGCGGCTTGCACCAGCTTTACCCAGAACGCGTAGCATGTGTTCTGCGTTACCAACTTCACCTAAAGTAGCACGGCAGTCAGCCAGTACCTTACGCATTTCACCAGAGCGCAGACGCAGGGTTACATAAGAACCATCACGTGCAACGATCTGAGCATAAGCACCTGCTGAACGAGCCAGTTGGCCACCTTTACCTGGTTTCATTTCTATGTTGTGAACAGTAGAACCAACCGGGATGTTGCGCATTGGCAGAGCATTACCAGCTTTGATTGCAGAATCTGCACCAGACTGGATTTGATCGCCAGCTTTCAGGCCTTTAGGAGCCAGAATGTAACGACGTTCGCCGTCCTTATACAGAACCAGCGCGATGTTTGCTGAACGGTTTGGATCATATTCCAGACGCTCAACAACAGCAGGGATACCGTCTTTGTTACGTTTGAAGTCAATCAGACGATAGTGCTGTTTATGGCCACCACCAATGTGACGAGTGGTAATACGACCATTGTTGTTACGACCACCAGTTTTGCTGTTTTTTTCTAACAGCGGAGCATAAGGTTTGCCCTTATGCAGCTCAGGGTTAACCACTTTAACAACGTGGCGACGGCCCGGAGACGTAGGTTTACATTTAACAATTGCCATTGTTCTTTACTCCTCCGACTTACTCAGCGCCGCCAACGAAGTCCAGGTTCTGGCCTTCTTTCAGGGTGACGTAAGCTTTTTTCCAGTCGCTACGACGACCAACACGCTGACCGTGGCGTTTAACTTTACCTTTAACCAGCAAAGTGTTCACAACCTCAACTTCGACTTCAAACAGTTTCTGCACAGCAGCTTTGATTTCTGCTTTAGTCGCGTCTTTCGCAACTTTGAGAACGATGGTGTTAGTTTTTTCCATCGCTGTAGAAGCTTTTTCAGATACGTGCGGCGCGCGCAGTACTTTCAGCAGACGTTCTTCACGGATCATGCCAGCATCTCCTCAACTTGCTTCACAGCTTCAGCAGTCATAACCACTTTGTCGAAGGCGATCAGGCTTACTGGGTCGATACCCGCAGCATCACGGACGTCAACTTTGTACAGGTTGCGAGCTGCTAAGAACAGGTTCTCATCAACTTCACCAGTGATGATCAGCACGTCTTCCAGAGCCATCTCTTTCAGTTTCTGTGCCAGCAACTTAGTTTTAGGTGCTTCAACAGAGAACTTCTCGACAACGATCAGACGATCTTGACGTACCAGTTCAGACAGGATGCTTTTCAGGGCACCGCGGTACATCTTTTTATTAACTTTTTGACTGTGGTCCTGTGGCTTCGCTGCGAAAGTTACACCACCAGAGCGCCAAATTGGGCTCTTAATTGAACCAGAACGCGCACGGCCAGTGCCTTTTTGACGCCATGGTTTTTTACCTGAACCAGAAACTTCAGCACGAGTTTTCTGAGCACGAGTACCTTGACGAGCACCAGCTGCATACGCAACAACTACTTGATGCACAAGCGCTTCATTGAAATCACGCCCGAAGGTAGTTTCGGAAACAGTCAGCGCGCTTTGCGCGTCTTTCAATACCAATTCCATTCCTATCTCCTCGACGTTACGCCTTGACAGCCGGTTTTACGATCAGGTTGCTGTTGGTTGCACCAGGTACAGCACCTTTGACCAGCAGCAGGTTGCGCTCTGCGTCAACACGTACTACATCTAGGCTCTGAACGGTTACACGCTCATTACCCAGTTGGCCTGCCATTTTCTTACCTTTGAACACCTTGCCCGGAGTCTGGTTCTGACCGATAGAACCCGGAACACGGTGAGACAGGGAGTTACCGTGCGTAGCATCCTGAGTACGGAAGTTCCAGCGTTTAACAGTACCCGCGAAACCTTTACCTTTAGATGTACCAGTAACGTCGACTTTTTTAACGTCAGCGAAAATTTCAACACTAATGCTTTGACCTACAGTGAATTCTGCATCGTCTTCAGACAGACGGAATTCACGCAGGATACGGCCAGCTTCAACGCCAGCTTTAGCGAAATGACCTGCTTCAGGTTTGTTAACGCGGCTTGCTTTTTTGCTACCAGTCGTTACCTGAATTGCACGATAACCGTCAGTCTCTTCGTTTTTAACTTGAGTTACACGGTTATTTTCGATTTCGATAACAGTTACAGGGATTGAAACGCCTTCTTCAGTGAAGATGCGAGTCATGCCCACTTTTTTACCGACTAAACCAATCATTGTTTCAACCTCTCAATCGCTCAATGACCTGATTAACCCAGGCTGATCTGCACGTCTACACCGGCAGCCAGATCCAGACGCATCAGAGCATCAACGGTTTTCTCGGTTGGCTCAACGATGTCAACCAGACGTTTGTGAGTGCGAATTTCGTACTGATCACGCGCATCTTTATTGACGTGCGGAGAAATCAGAACGGTAAAACGCTCTTTACGAGTCGGCAGCGGGATCGGACCACGAACCTGCGCACCAGTGCGCTTAGCGGTCTCTACGATTTCCGCAGTTGATTGATCGATCAAACGATGATCAAATGCTTTCAGGCGGATACGGATTCTTTGGTTCTGCATGAGACCAGAGCTCCAACTATTTTATAAACGTAAATAATTACTCCTCACACCCATTTCGATTGATGGGGGAGTGTAATCGTTCAATATATAACCCCCATATCGGGAGTATTTTAATATGGCGGTAATTACCGCTCACACTGATAAAAATCAGCCTACGAAGTAGGTTAGCCCGCGCATTATACGTGAATCACTTCACAATGCAAGACAAGGATGAAATTTATTCAGATAAATAATAAAGGAAGGTAAAAATAGTCAGAAATGAACGCCCTATATGTATTTACAGGGCGTTAGCGTAATTCTATTCTTCTTCGGTAATATGGGCCTGGATATAGTTTTGCATACCCATTCGTTTAATCAGATCGAGTTGTGTTTCCAGCCAGTCTATATGATTTTCTTCATCTGCAAGAATTTCAATCATCAAATCCCGGCTTACATAGTCGTGGATTGAATCAGCATATGCAATTGCTTCTCTCATATCCTGAGCACCACGTAATTCCAAAGTTAGATCGGATTGCAACATCTCTTCGACATCCTCACCGATATTGAGTTTGCCTAAATCCTGTAAATTAGGGATACCTTCCAGAAATAAAATACGCTCAATATATCTATCTGCATGTTTCATTTCTTCAATAGATTCACGGTATTCAACATCATTCAGGCGCACTAATCCCCAGTTTTTAAACATACGGGCATGTAAAAAATACTGGTTTATGGCGACAAGTTCGTTACCAAGAAGTTTATTAAGATGGGCAATTATTTTTTTATCACCTTTCATAATCAATTCCTCCGCTTCCAGTACTTACAGTGTAATACTAATTAAACAGAGTAATTGCAAGACAATTGTGCTTATTTTAAGCAACATTAATTATAGGAGGAAGCAAGGAGATTTCTTCATTGATTATTTCGCGGGCCTGACGTACACATTTTCCACAATCACTCCCCACAGGCACAAAGTTTTTTAGCTCTCTGATAGAACGAACATTCTGCTGTCTAACAGCATTACGTATGGCTTTATCACTTATTGCGTTGCAGAGACAGATATACATGGAACACTCTTCTAACTATTTATAATGTTATAACTAGTTGTTACTGGTTAACGAACTTAATTAGGTTCAACAGCAGTTGTAGCTATAAAATAAAGTATATTGCCAAATTGTAAATGTTAATCACTCTCATTTCAATTGCTGTTTATGCTTTGTTTCAGTGCAAAATAAAGCTACTATTTTTTCGATGGCACAAAAAAAGAGGAGCTTTCGCTCCTCTTTTTTAGAATTT
Source organism: Xenorhabdus sp. PB61.4 (assembly GCF_963894935.1). Classification (NCBI taxonomy): domain Bacteria; kingdom Pseudomonadati; phylum Pseudomonadota; class Gammaproteobacteria; order Enterobacterales; family Morganellaceae; genus Xenorhabdus; species Xenorhabdus sp. PB61.4. Next base: position 5,663 of record NZ_CAWQJR010000182.1, on the reverse strand, counting down.
TTTTTGCTAATCAAAGATTAAGCAATAACTTTAGCAACAACACCAGCACCTACAGTACGGCCGCCTTCACGGATTGCGAAACGCAGACCTTCGTCCATTGCGATTGGAGCAATCAGGTTAACTACCATGTTGATGTTGTCACCTGGCATTACCATCTCAACGCCTTCTGGCAGTTCGATAGTACCGGTTACGTCAGTTGTACGGAAGTAGAACTGTGGGCGGTAACCTTTGAAGAATGGAGTATGACGGCCACCTTCATCTTTGCTCAGGATGTACACTTCAGATTCGAACTGAGTGTGTGGGTGGATAGAACCTGGTTTCGCCAGAACCTGACCACGCTCAACATCATCACGCTTAGTACCACGCAGCAGAACACCAACGTTCTCACCCGCACGGCCTTCGTCCAGCAGTTTGCGGAACATTTCAACGCCAGTACAAGTTGTTTTCGTGGTTTCTTTGATACCAACGATTTCAACTTCATCACCAACTTTAACGATACCACGCTCAACACGACCCGTTACAACAGTACCACGGCCGGAGATGGAGAATACGTCTTCGATTGGCAGCAGGAATGGCTTGTCAATGTCACGCTCTGGTTCTGGAATGTAAGTATCCAGTGCTTCAGCCAGTTCAACAACTTTCGCTTCCCACTCTGCGTCACCTTCCAGCGCTTTCAGAGCAGAACCACGGATGATTGGCGTGTCGTCGCCTGGGAAGTCGTACTGAGACAGCAGCTCACGAACTTCCATTTCAACCAGTTCCAGCAGCTCTTCGTCATCAACCATGTCACATTTGTTCAGGAACACGATGATGTAAGGAACGCCTACCTGACGACCCAGCAGGATGTGCTCACGAGTCTGTGGCATTGGGCCATCAGTTGCAGCAACAACCAGAATTGCACCGTCCATCTGAGCAGCACCGGTGATCATGTTTTTCACATAGTCGGCGTGGCCTGGGCAGTCAACGTGCGCGTAGTGGCGAGTTGGGGTATCGTACTCTACGTGAGAAGTAGAGATGGTGATACCACGTGCTTTTTCTTCTGGTGCGTTATCGATCTGATCGAATGCACGTGCGTTACCGCCGTAGGTTTTTGCCAGAACGGTGGTAATTGCAGCAGTCAGGGTAGTTTTACCGTGGTCAACGTGGCCGATAGTACCAACGTTAACGTGCGGTTTTGAACGCTCAAACTTTTCTTTAGACATTAGGTTGTCCCTCTAAGACACGGAATCGGTGGTTTCACCACATCAACCAAGCAACTTTGCTTGTTTTTAGATATCAACAGGAAGAAAATCAGGAGACAAGAACTGGGGAAGTGGTGCTGATAGGCAGATTCGAACTGCCGACCTCACCCTTACCAAGGGTGTGCTCTACCAACTGAGCTATATCAGCACATCTTGGAGCGGGCAGCGGGAATCGAACCCGCATCATCAGCTTGGAAGGCTGAGGTAATAGCCATTATACGATGCCCGCGTGAACTCGGCTACCTGACTTTAATCAGCTGTATTGTATCTCAAGTATTTTGTCTGGAGTATTAACTCGAGCAGAACACTCAAGATGAAAACTGGTTCATGGTGGTGGGGGAAGGATTCGAACCTTCGAAGTCTGTGACGGCAGATTTACAGTCTGCTCCCTTTGGCCGCTCGGGAACCCCACCTTTCCAAATTTTTAATGGTGCCGGCACCAAGAATCGAACTCGGGACCTACTGATTACAAGTCAGTTGCTCTACCATCTGAGCTATGCCGGCATCAAGTGCTGCGCATTCTAGGTAGTATTCGCCTCTGATGCAACAAAAAATTTATTTTTTTTGTTCTTTTGCTCACATTCCATTCAGCCAAGGCTTTTTTGATGATTTTTTAATTAGATAAAGCACAAACAATAGCCAATAACTATATAATCAAAGTATCAAGACGCAGGGTAAGCAGTCTATTTTCAGAAGTGAGCAACCATACCTATGCCGATTTTTTTTAAGTTTTTAAATTAAAAGTGGCTGCAAGACCGCTTATTTTTTCGCAATTTTGTCTTTTCCATCAAAAAAATTACTAAAATGATAAAAAATTCTACGCCTATGATAGCTCAGCCGATATGATGAGATTTATTTTTTGTCGGATACGGGTGTGCAAGAGTACCCGTCCAACCTGCATAGACAGGCAGATGTTGGCTTATGAATGAGAAAGAACCTTTTTTAACGACTCCATATTTACAATTTGATCGTGAACATTGGGCAACCTTGCGTGACTCGGTGCCTCTAACATTAACAGCAGAAGAGTTTTCTGCCTTAAAAGGAATTAATGAAGATATCTCAATAGACGAAGTGGTTGAGATCTACCTACCATTATCACGTCTACTTAATTTTTATATTAGCTCCAACCTTAGGCGACAGGCTGTTCTTGAACAATTTTTAGGAACCGGTGGGCAAAAGATACCTTATGTCATTGGTATTGCAGGCAGCGTTGCCGTTGGCAAAAGTACAACAGCACGTTTATTGCAGGCATTACTCAGCCGCTGGCCAGAACATCGTCGTGTAAAGCTGGTAACAACTGATGGCTTCTTACATTCTAACAATATCCTGAATGAACGCGGCCTAATGAAAAAGAAAGGGTTCCCTGAATCCTACGATATGCGCAGTCTGGTGAAATTCGTCTCCGATATAAAATCAGGAGCTGAAAAGGTTGCCGCTCCAGTATATTCTCATCTCAGCTATGATATTGTACCTGATGAACAACTGATCATTGAACGGCCAGATATCCTGATACTGGAAGGTTTAAATGTGCTGCAAAGTGGTATGGATTATCCCCATGAACCACATCATGTTTTTGTTTCTGACTTTGTTGATTTTTCTATTTATGTTGATGCATCAGAACAATTACTTGAACAATGGTACGTCAGCCGTTTTCTTAAATTCCGGCAAGGCGCTTTTTCTGACCCTGAGTCCTATTTCCACAATTATTCTAAGTTAACAACGGAAGAAGCTGTAAAGGTAGCATCTGATATTTGGCGAGAAATTAATGGACTAAATCTACAACAAAATATCCTGCCTACCAGAGAGCGTGCCAGCTTAATTCTGACCAAAGGCAAGAACCATGCGATTGAAAACGTTAGGTTAAGGAAATAATGCCAAAAAGCCGGAAAATACTTCCGGCCTTCTCATTAACAGCCTCGAAGGGAGATTTCGCCACCAATATAAGGTGTGACTATCCCGTCGATATCAAGCAACAAAGCTCCTTGTTGATCAATGCCACGAGCTATGCCATAAATTTCTTGTTCACCAATTATTAATTTCACAGGACGATTCATGAAATTATCTAATTTAAACCATCTGGGAACAAAAGATTGCAATCCTTCATTTTCAAACTGAACTAACGCCTTCTTCAGTTCAGTAACAATCTCAGTAACGAGTTTATTTCTTTCAACAGTCACTCCAGCCTGCTGTAAATTAGTCCACTGTTGATTTATTATCTTTTGCTGCTCACTACTCATCGAGATGTTCATGCCAATACCAATGACAATCTGAGCCGCATCTCCAGTCCTTCCCATTAGCTCAACTAATATACCTGCTAGCTTTTTGTCATCCAAATATAGGTCATTAGGCCATTTGACTTTTACTTTTTCAGCTCCCTGACGATTCAGAACTTCTGCGATTACGATACCCACAACCAGACTCAATCCAATCGCTGCAGCAGGTCCTTGCTCCAATCGCCAGAACATAGATAAATATAAATTACGGCCGAAAGCAGAAACCCATTGCCTTCCACGGCGACCTCTTCCTGCATATTGATATTCTGCAACACAGGTATCACCTGAAGTAAGTTCTGTTAATTGATCTAACAAGTATTGATTAGTAGAATCAATAACTGGAATAACTTCAATTCGACTTTCAGGCAGATAATTTTCAATTATATCTTTGCTAAGGAGATTCATTGGTGCAGGAAAACGGTAACCCTTACCTGGAATCGTCAGTATTTCCACACCCCATTCACGAATAACCTGAATATGTTTATTTATCCCTGCCCGACTCATCCCTAGCTTCTGGCCCAATTGCTGCCCCGAATGAATTTCACCATCTGATAAAATTTTAATTAACTTTAATGGAGTACTAACGTCTTTCATGAAATACATTCCACCGCATCTATTTCACCTACATTACCAATGAAACGGACTTCCGGTTCTAAATAAATATTGAATTTTTCAGCTACCTGCTTGCGAACATAAGCAGCCAAAGCAATAACATCACGTCCTGTTGCATTACCTTGATTGATTAATACTAATGCTTGTTTCTGGTGAACTGCCGCATGACCAATGTGATACCCTTTTAGGTGACACTTATCTATCAACCAGCCCGCCGCTATTTTTACACTATGTTCATTGTGATGATACTGGGGACACTCAGGATACTCAGATTTAATTTTCTCTGCCAATTCTGCTGATATAATTGGATTTTTGAAGAAGCTTCCTGCATTTCCTGTAATCGCAGGATCTGGTAATTTACTCTGACGCATTTCACACACTGTATGAAAAATTTGCTCTGGTGTTACATCATCATGCGAGAATTTTGTTAAACCACCATAAGTTAGTATTGGTTTCCATACTTTATTCAGTCTTAAACCAACCGCTGTAATTGCATAACCATTACTATATTCATGTTTGAAAACACTATCTCTGTAAGCAAACCCACATTCATTTTCCATCAAGCGGATCTGCTTTCCTGTTTTCAGCTCAATTAAATCAACGTACTCACAGACCTGTTTGAACTCAATTCCGTAAGCCCCGATATTTTGGATAGGTGCAGAACCCACATTTCCGGGAATAAGAGCTAAATTCTCCAAACCATAGATCTTGTGTTTGAGTAAATAAAGAATCAGCTCATGCCAATTTTCACCCGCACCAACATGAATATTCCATGCGGTATCCGATTCCTGTATATCAATACCAGTAATACGATTCAGAATCACAGTGCCTTTGAAATCTTCAGTGAAGAGAACATTGCTCCCTCCACCCAGTAATAGGATAGGCTGGTTATTTTCTACAGCCTCTTGCCACAAAGCCAGAAGTGATTGAACAGAGGCAGCTACGCTAATACGATTGGCATTGGCAGATATACCAAATGTGTTAAATGTTTTGAGTTGGGTTGATTTACAGACAGGCATTCAATTCAGGCTCAATAAGTAATTTGACTGTAGTCTAGCAGACTCTGCATTTGAAAGATAAGTCAGTAAATACCTATCATGAGGGTAGAAATGCAAAAAGCCACTCATTTGAGTGGCTTTTTGACTGTATATAAAGCTTGGCAGTTCCCTACTCTCACATGGGGAGACCCCACACTACCATCGGCGCTACGGTGTTTCACTACTGAGTTCGGCATGGGGTCAGGTGGGACCACCGCGCTATTGCCGCCAAGCAAATTCTGTTTTATTTGCCGAACATTTTATTCATGGTGCTGATACCCAGATTCGAACTGGGGACCTCACCCTTACCAAGGGTGTGCTCTACCAACTGAGCCATATCAGCAAATGCTGAAATAAAAAGTGTTGCCATTTTGGCAACACGTCTAAATTGATGTCTGGCAGTGTCCTACTCTCACATGGGGAGACCCCACACTACCATCGGCGCTACGGCGTTTCACTGCTGAGTTCGGCATGGGGTCAGGTGGGACCACCGCGCTATT
>NZ_CAWQJR010000181.1:0-31401 GCF_963894935.1 Xenorhabdus sp. PB61.4 | reverse complement strand
TCCATATGGTGAATATATGATTTCTATAAAATATTATTACTGATGAATTAATCATGAAAACTGAATGAGAGGCTATAATTCAATAATGATGACTGCATTTTCATTCTGTAGCTATCTCTAATTATAATAAGGTATTGAAATGTTATAACTTCATGAGGAAGTAAAAAATGAAAATTTGGATTAATATATTCATTGCAATTTTTTGTATGGGAATTTTCATAACAGAAAAGGGATTTGCAATAGCTGATGATCCACCGAATCCTAAGTATGTTGGATCATATGTTAAGATTTTATTTTCCTTTGACAATATACACCATCGTGGTTCATATGGATGTGGCGGAGTAATTATTGGGAGTGACTTGGTTCTTACTGCTGCTCATTGTTTTGATGATAATTGGTTAAATGCCCAAAAAAGAGATGTGGAAGTCAGCTATGGGAAAAGATATAGCAAAATGTTTGGTCGGAGTACACACCTCTATTCGGGGAAAAGTTTAGTCAGGTTTATGCCGTCAGTTGATATAGCTATTTTCAAGGTAGATACTGATATGACTTCTATTGGAAAAGGCGCTGAGATAGCAAAACTACCTGAACCATGCTCAAAAGGAGGCCCAGGAGTAATATATCCCTTTGAGGGGATTGCATATCAACTAATGGGGGATGATGGAATTATATTACCACATACAATTTATCAGACAACGACAACACTAATTGAAAAGTTCAGTAAAATAGAGGCAATAAATGGTTATGAACTGAGAACACATATTACAGGAAAAAAGGGAGATTCAGGAAGTCCTCTTTTTTCAGAGGATGGCATTTTACTTGGTGTACTTTCACGTTTTTCTGTGTCCTATGAGTATTCTTACTTTCCTGCAATTTGTTATTATAGGCATCGGATTGAGGCTATAAAAGAAAAATTACATGGAAGTTGATGATGTTTTTCTGATTCTCTTTTTATAATAAAAATAAAGTGACATTATTTCATGTTGAGAGAGTTGTTTTGCAAGCTGAATTAGAAAAAATAAGGCGTTAACATTAACATTAACATTAACATTAACATTAAAATTAATGCCTTGCTTTATCGTGTTAATGTATATTTCATTAAAAAATTAATAAGTTAACTTCTGGAGTGAACGTCATGTATACAGGAATTGTTCAGGGTAAAGAGAAGGTATTATCACTCAATAAGAATAATGGTTTCAGTACAATAACAATTAGCAACAATAACCGTCTTTTTGATGATGTTGCCATTGGTGCTAGCGTAGCGGTTGATGGCACTTGTCTGACAGTAACTCAATTCAATGAAGACAAAGTCTTTTTTGATATTTCTGATTTTACCGCTGATACCACAACACTAAAATTTATTTCCATTGGTGATCAGGTCAATATAGAGCGTTCACATCAGATGAATAAAGAGAATGGCGGTCATAGTCTTTATGGGCATATAGAGGGTAGAGCTGAGGTGGTTGAGTTTACTGCGATAGGCGAAACTTACCGGCTGGTTATCCGGATTCCTCAGGATAATATTAAATATTTTTTCCTGAAAGGTTTTATCGGGCTACATGGATGTAGTTTAACTGTCAATCATATTGATGAGGAAAATAAAACTATCACTTTAAATCTTATTCCAGAAACGCTGAGAATAACGAACCTTAATAAGGTTAAAGTAGGTGACTTTCTTAATTATGAAGTAGACCAAACGACAAGGACAATAGTGGATACTCTGTCCAGAACGTTATCTAGGAATAATGTTTGATAAGAAAATTATCGTTGGTAAGAAAAAATAAAATACAGGAAGTAGTCGTGATCATAAATAATTTACTACTTCCTGCTATCTTTATTATTCCATTGTGGCGGAATATGAAAAATGGATCAGCTTAATTTACTTTGTACCCATTCCAAACCATTCTGGTACTCTGCCGGTAATAATGCTATCAGGTTCTGTAATGTTGCTTTTAGTGCATCTTGTTCCGGATGAACCAGATTCAGATGACCAACTTTACGCCCCGGATGAACTTCCTTGCCATACCAGTGTAAATGGACCAACGGTAAACTGAGCCATTCTGGGTTTATTTCAGTACCAATCAGATTGACCATCACAGAAGGAGACAGAACTTCCGGTTGAGGCATAGGTAAATTCAGAATTGCCCGTAAGTGAAGTTCAAACTGACTAATAGAAGCGCCATTTTGTGTCCAATGGCCACTGTTATGTACCCGTGGTGCCAGTTCATTGATCAGCAACTCATCACCGACAATAAAACACTCCATCGCCATAACACCAATGTAATTCAGATGATCCATAATGCAGGACAACATTTGTTCTGCTTGCTGTTGTAACTGACGATTGGCATTAGTAAAAGCAATACTTGTACGTAAAATTCCTTCCTGATGAAGATTATGGGTCAGCGGATAGAACACTGATTTTCCGTCGGCATTACGAGCCCCAACCAGAGAAACCTCTCCTGAGAAAGGGATCCCTTGTTCTACAATGCATTCACCATAAATTTCAGCGGGTAAATCCGTTTCTTTACCCGGCCGGATACGCCATTGTCCACGACCGTCATAACCACCGACCCGACGTTTGACGATGGTGAAATCACCCAGTTCACTGAAAATTTGTGGCCATTGGCTAGGATCAGATAATAACTTCCACGGTGCTGTTGCCAGCCCAAGCGTGTTTAAAAGCTGTTTCTGTGGCAAGCGGTCAGCAAGTAACGGGAAAATATCACGATTAATAAATGCGTTATGATGGGAAAGTTCGCGTGTTAAAGCTGTTTCAGGCCAGCGTTCAATTTCAGCTGTAATAATGCTGCTTTGATAGGGAACAGATTCTGGTTCAGCATCCAGCCCAATCGGATAGACGGCTATCCCTAATGGTTCGCCCGCCTGACGTAACATCCTGCCTAATTGACCATTACCCAATACGCAAACAGGCTTCATGCATCCTCCCGCGGATCCGAATTTTCCAGAACATCCTGAGTTTGAGTCTGACGCCAGTCTACCAGTCGCTGAAACAGAGTTTCATCATGTAATGCCAGAACCTGAGCTGCAAGCAAGGCTGCATTTGCTGCGCCTGCCTTACCGATAGCCAACGTACCCACAGGGATCCCTTTGGGCATCTGGACGATAGAATAAAGGCTATCCACCCCACTCAGGGCTGCACTTTGTACCGGAACACCAAATACAGGAACTAATGTTTTAGCCGCGAGCATTCCCGGCAGATGCGCAGCACCGCCCGCACCAGCAATAATCACCTCAAAACCATTTGTTTTTGCTTGTTCAGCAAAATGAAAAAGTTTATCGGGTGTTCGATGCGCTGAAACAATTTCGACATGAAAAGGAAGATCAAGAGAAGCCAGAATATCAGCTGCGTGTTGCATTGTTGCCCAATCACTTTTTGAACCCATGACAATAGCAATTTTGGCATGATGCTGTATTTCAGTTGTTGCTGCCGTGGAGATAGCTTGTGCGGGATCAGGGCTTGCCGTCATAAATCAGATGCTCCTGTATTGGATGTCCACCAGAACAAAGTTCAAAATAATGTTGTTTTGAAATCCATTATGGATAAGGTGGTGGATAATATCACGCGAATTGCAGAAGGAAAACGTTTGCGTTGGTTGATTTTTTTATTTTTACAGAAAAAATTTACTATCTTCAAAAAGGAAAAGATACCAGTTCAATAGATGTTTCTGTCACTTTGAACATTGACCCTTGATGATGCCAGGCACCCAATACACCACGATGTAAGATTTTATCGCCGATGCGGATATCATGGATAGCAGGGCGATGCGTATGCCCGTGGATCATCCAGTCCACTTGATATTTATTAAAACGTTCAATGACAGTCTGTTGATTGACATCCATGATCGACTCAGATTTCTGACTATTGGCGTACTGGCTTCCTGCCCGCATTCTGGCTGCAATTTTCAGCCGGATAAACAGAGGAAGAAGTAAAAACAGCCGTTGGATCCACGGAGTGTGTACCCGCTTACGATATTGTTGATAACCCATGTCATCGGTACAAAGAGTATCACCATGCAGGATAAGAATGCGCTTACCGTAGAGTTCCAGAACTTTTTCTTGTGGCAGAAGAATCAGCCCACTCTCTTTGGCAAACCGGGAACTTAATAAAAAATCACGGTTACCATGAATGAAATAACAGGAAACGCCTTTTTGTTTCAGAGAATGAAGTGCTTGTGCGATTTGTGCATGTAAAGGGTTGGGATCATCGTCACCAATCCAGTAATCAAAAAAATCACCAAGGATATACAGGCTTTCCGCATGAATTGCATCTTCACGTAAAAAACGTAGAAAACCGGCAGTAATTGCCGGTTCCTGCTCACTGAGATGCAAATCAGCAATAAACAGTGTACTCATGTAACGACTAATTATTCGCTGACAGTAACACGTTCAACGATAACATCTTCATGGGGTACATCCTGATGCATACCGCTGCGACCAGTTGAAACACCTTTAATCTTATCAACTACTTCCATGCCTTCTACAACTTCAGCAAATACGCAGTAACCCCAGCCGTCAGGGCGTTCTGAACGGAAGTTCAGGAAATCATTATCAACAACATTGATAAAGAACTGAGCTGTTGCAGAATGCGGATCATTGGTACGCGCCATTGCCAGAGTGCCACGGCTGTTTTGCAGACCATTATTAGCTTCGTTCTGGATAGGAGATTTAGTCGTTTTCTGCTTCATACCAGGCTCAAAACCACCACCCTGAATCATGAAGCCATTAATGACACGGTGAAAAATAGTGTTATCGTAGAAGCCTTCGCGGCAGTAATTCAAGAAATTTTCAACAGTTACAGGCGCTTTTTCAGCGAAAGTATTAATCACGATATCGCCGAAATTGGTATGAAAAGTCACCATAATAGAAATCCTAATAATATTTTTGACTGACCCTAATATTCTAGAGTGTGCGAAACAACGGCTTTTATACCATATCTGTGATCTTGAGTCAGTACTCAGCCATCCCGTGAGAATAAAGCTGATCGCAATGCTTGCAAAGTGCGGCGTATCAGGGTGAAATATCTAATCCGGCTTTTCTATTATAGTTTATTTATCTAGCTGATAAGGAAGCCCAAAATCAGCGGATTTATCCGCTTTTGTTTTTATTTTATTACACGTACATCAATTTTTACGGAAAACCCACTGATGCTAAAAATTTTCAATACTCTCAGTCGCCAAAAAGAAGAATTTAAGCCGATCCATGAAGGGAAAGTGGGCATGTACGTGTGTGGCATCACCATTTATGATTTGTGTCACATTGGTCACGGCAGAACATTTGTCGCGTTTGACGTTATTGCCCGTTACCTGCGTTATTCGGGTTACGATTTAACTTATGTCCGTAATATTACTGATATAGATGATAAAATCATCAAGCGCGCGATTGAAAATAATGAAAGCTGTGATGCATTGACTACCCGTATGGTGAATGAGATGCACAGCGATTTTGATGCGCTGAATATTATGCGTCCTGATTCAGAACCGCGTGCGATGCAGCATATCCCTGAAATTATCGAGCTTACTGAACTGCTGATTAAACGCGGACACGCTTACGTTGCTGACAATGGTGATGTGATGTTCTCTATCGATAGTAATCCTAATTACGGCTTGCTTTCCCGTCAGGATCTGGAGCAGTTACAGGCAGGTGCTCGTGTTGAAATTGCGGATGTTAAACGTAATCCAATGGATTTCGTGTTGTGGAAAATGTCCAAGCCGGGTGAGCCAAGCTGGGAATCTCCGTGGGGAGCTGGGCGTCCGGGCTGGCATATTGAATGTTCCGCTATGAACGCTAAACAGCTGGGACATCATTTTGATATTCATGGTGGTGGTTCAGATTTAATGTTCCCGCATCATGAAAATGAAATTGCACAATCTACCTGTGCTCACGATGGCCCTTATGTGAATTACTGGATGCATTCCGGTATGGTAATGGTGGATAAAGAGAAGATGTCGAAATCTCTCAATAACTTCTTTACCATCCGTGATGTATTGGCATATTACGATGCTGAGACAGTGCGTTATTTCCTGATGTCCGGTCACTATCGCAGCCAGTTAAATTATACAGAAGAGAACCTGAAACAGGCTCGTACTGCGCTTGAGCGTTTGTATACATCTTTGCGTGGTATGGATAAATCTGCTCAGCCTGTTGGTGGTGAAGCCTTTGAAGCCCGGTTTGTTGAAGCCATGAATGATGACTTCAATACCCCAGAAGCTTATTCCGTACTGTTTGATATAGCTCGTGAAATTAATCGCCTGAAAGCTGACGATATGGCTGCTGCAAACGGGCTGGCTGCTGAGCTGCGTAAGCTGGCGGGAGTGCTGGGGCTTCTGGAGCAAGAGCCTGAACAGTTCCTGCAAGGTAGTGCTGATGACGATGGTGACGTTGCTCAAATCGAAGCACTGATTAAGCAGCGTAATGATGCTCGTAAAAACAGAGATTGGGCTTTGGCCGATTCTGCGCGTGACCAGCTAAATGCAATGGGCATTGAACTGGAAGACGGCCCACAGGGCACAACATGGCGCCGTAAATAATCGATTTTACATAGTCATAAAAACACCAAAACCGCCTCGCTGTAGGCGGTTTATTCTATGATATCTATCAGCTTGATATTTTATTGATTTGTATTCAGATGATTCGGATAAAAAGCATTTCCAGAGTGATAACTGATTTTTCCTGAAGAAGCATCTCGCTTTTTAGAAATAAAAGAAGAATGATTCAGATGTTCCGGTATTTGATGTTTATCAGTATCGGCGTTGAGATTCACAAGAGAAATAGTCACTCTACGTTTAGAATTGCTTAACTTATACGGCATGCCCAACAACCTTCTTGCAGCTCTATTACTTAACATAATCAACTCCTTTTCAGTTGTAAGTGAGCTTCTCAGTATAGCAACTAATAAAAAAACCAAAACATTTAAGGCGTGATTGTTTAATAAGCATCGCTGATGTCACAGATCTGTGTCGAACATATCCATCACATAGAGCGGTATGCAATAAAAAAACGGCACCTTAAATGCGTAACGCATAATAAAGTGCCGTTCCTTTGACGGGGATTAGCGAAGAGCTGAATTATTCTTTAACGCGAACAGAATCGCCGTTGAAAGTAACAACTTTTCCTGCAACAATTTTGCAGCGTTTGCGAGTTTCCACCTGAGAATCAACTTCAACCAAACCCTCTGCGATAGCAGCCTTTGCTGCCGCACCGCTTTCACTCCATCCCTGAAGCTTCAGCAAATCACACAGTTCTACATAAGGGTGGCCATCTAAATAAAAAATTTCCATCACTGTCCTTCAGTTTTGTTTACATCATGATATTCCTCGCAAGCCTGCAAGGTATTTTGAATCAGCGTTGCGACGGTCATCGGGCCGACTCCCCCTGGCACAGGGGAAATCCAGCTTGCGTGCTCAGATGCTTTATCAAAATCAACATCTCCGATGACTTTACCATTTTCCAGACGATTGATACCCACATCAATCACTATTGCACCGGGTTTTACCCACTCACCGGGGATAAAGTTTGGTTTACCGACCGCGACGATCAATAAATCAGCCTGTTCTACATGCTGGCGTAGATCCGTAGTAAAGCGATGAGTGACTGTTGTAGTACATCCAGCTAACAGCAGCTCAAGACTCATCGGACGGCCGACAATATTGGAGGCCCCAATAATAACCGCATTTAATCCATAAGTATTGATATTACAGCGCTCAAGGAGAGTCACGATACCTCGTGGCGTACAAGGGCGTAATCTTGGAGCACGCTGGCACAGACGACCGATATTGTAGGGGTGAAAACCATCCACATCCTTATCAGGATGAATGCGTTCCAGCACTTTTACATTATCAATACCGGCAGGGAGAGGAAGTTGAACTAAAATGCCGTCGATTTCGGGATCATTGTTCAAGTTATCTATCAGAGAGAGTAATTCGGCTTCGCTGGTGGTGTCTGGCATGTCATAAGAGCGTGAAGTAAAACCAACCTCCTCACAGGCGCGGCGTTTACTCGCGACATAAATTTGGGAAGCGGGATTTTCTCCTACTAAAACGACGGCAAGCCCGGGGGCTCGTTTCCCGGCAGCAACACGCTGCCTGACTTTTTCTGCAACTTCGCTTCTGATTGTCTGCGCAATCGTTTTCCCATCAATCATTTTTGCTGACATGTATTTAAGATTCCATCATCAATTATAGGAATGGGAGCTATTTTGTCAGAACATGGACGGCCTGTCAGTTTTAATGATAATCATAAAATGAGCATCTGAACGAAAAGGCCATTGACTCAATCCATTATGCCCGTATAATCCACGTCAGCATCAACGCATTGCATTAATGATGTTTCTTATTTCACATCTCAATGCGCCCTTAGCTCAGCTGGATAGAGCAACGGCCTTCTAAGCCGTAGGTCACAGGTTCGAATCCTGTAGGGCGTACCATTTAAAATCAATGACTTACCTCTATTTTTTAACCGCTATTTTTCCTGATTGGGACGAATTTGGGACACCTCCGCCAAAAAGCAGGTCAATTTGTCGCGCATGTTCGGTCAGATGATTCGGTGCTAAGTGTGCATAACGCCTTACCATTTCGATTGACTCCCAGCCGCCCATTTCCTGTAAAATTGATAATGGAACACCTGATTGCACTAACCAGCTAGCCCAAGTGTGTCTCAAATCATGAAAACGAAAATCTTCGATTCCTGCTCGTCTTAACGCTGCATTCCATGCTGTATTATCATCAACACGCATCTTTCTCACATTAGGCAGTGCCATTCCGTTTGGACTGATTGATGATTTCGTATGAACGAAAACCCATTTGTTATGGCTTCCTATCTGATCCCGTAACACCCTGCAAGCTGTTTCATTTAGGGCTATCCCTATAGCCCTGGATGATTTGCTTTGATCTGGGTGTATCCATGCAACCTGTCTTTGCATATCAATTTGTGACCACTCCAGATTAATAATATTTGAGCGTCTCAACCCTGTAGCCAGCGCAAACTTAACGACTGACTGGAGTGGTTCGGGACATTCATCAACTAATCTCTGCGCTTCATGAGGCTCCAACCATCTGACTCGTTTTTCTCTGACGGTTGGGACTTTAATCACAGGGGCTTTCTCTAACCATTTCCAATCTCTTTCGGCGGCTCTTAATAGAGCCTTAATCAAAGCTAAGTGCTTTGCCTTGGTCGCTACCGATACTGAGACTTCTTTATAGGCTGGGATCTCGTGTCCTTTTTTCTTGGCTGCCTGAACCTGACTTTCCCAGCGCTCCTTTGCCTTGCGGTTTTTCATCTTGCTAACCGCCGTGTAAATGCTGGCTTCGGTAATATCTTTTAATCTCACTCCGCTGAAGTATTCCAGCCAGAACGCCATACGCCCTTTATCATCATCCAGTGATTTTTTATCGGCCTTTTCCTCAATCCAACGTAAACAGGCTTCATCAAACGTCACATCAGGAAAATCACCCAGCCGTTCTATGCGCCATAATTCGGCCTTTCTTCGATCGTGCAATTCCTGAGCTTGCCTCTTGTCCGTTGTTCCAAGCGATTCCTTAATTCTTTTGCCGCTTGGTGTCGTGTAGTTCCCGTACCATGTATTTCCTCTACGGAAGATTGACATTTTTTATCTCCTTTTTCTGCCACATCTACCGTGCTCACAGGCACAGTTTGGATCGAATTGTTAAGGGCTGCAATACATGCCGCGTATGTAAATAAATAAGGGGATCGGGGTCTGGCGGGATCTTTCTTGTTGTAGGCTATTTTACCTATAGCGCACCAATGGGATAATGTATCGACATTAATGCCGATAAAGTCAGCCGCCTGCTTTCTGGTAAGACTGGCTTTTTTCTTATTCTTATGATTAGCAACGAGCCTCATTTTATTTTTCTCCGAATAATTTACACATTTTTCATACAATAAACCTGCACAAATTAAGCGCTTAATTTCATGATTAAGTCGTTTATTTTTATTTCAGGCAATCCATTGCTGTTATTTTCCTTGCATTCATGAATGTGTTAATTATCAATGAGGGTAGTTTTTATTTCCGGGGCTGAAAATTGAGTAAAAGGCAATATATCCACTAAATTCATATACCGTCCTCGCCGCTGATAGAGTGCATAACCGTAATCGACAATCAGTTCTAAATGATAGTAAGGCACAGGCTCGGTATGTTTTGGGCTGACCCGATACGTCGCTAAAATATGATGTTTAAATTCATCGTTATTCTTTATATCCCTGCCGTGATGCTGGGTTTTGCCCTGACGATATTGATCTGCCAAAAAGGTGATATGTGTTGTTTCTGCATGCAGGCTGTTTTTTTGTGCGATATTGGCAACAATGCCTTTAATGTTGATAGCCTTTTTTTGTTGTGTTGCCGGTTTTTTGATGATGGCAGAAATGAAGGTACGCATAAATCCTCTCGCTTATTAGGGTAGTGATTATTCCTATCACTTTGATGCCACTAACATTATCACTTAAATTTCATTGAATCCATACCTAAAGTGATATAAAACAAATTTTTTAATTATCTTATTGATATCTAATAATTTTAATTTGATATTATTTGAATGATTTTAGATCTTGATGGGGATTATTATTTCAGTGAAAAGGAAGATACTGCATTAAAAACAGTATCTTATTGCAGATAGAGGCAGGGGTTGGTGGTGTTTAAAGTCGGGAGAGGAAGGTTATCGTTTTCGCTTCATGTGACGAAATAAATACACAATTACACCGACGATTTCCATGTCGGGAGAAAGAGTTATCAAGGGGATACGTGAGTCATCCACAGATAAAAAGCTGACCGCTCCCCCTTGTTTATAACGATAAACGGAATAGTGTTCTCCTATCCGTGCATAGACTAAATCATCATTGGCGATCTCTTCCTGTGTATCTACCACGATCACCGTTCCTTCCGGCGCTTCAGCGCAGCCGGTATTTTGGGTGATGCGATAAGCCCGACAGGATTCAAAGGCGGTTTGCTGTTCAGAAAAGGCCGGTACCATGAAGCACTCCGGGGTTTCTTGTTCTGCTTCATAAATTTTTACCGGTGCATAACGGTTGTCATGCCTGACAGAAAAATCAGTATCACCGGACTGTGATTTATGACCACTGCCATCACTCAGCCACTCTGGGCGAACGTCAAGCGCCTTGGCTAAATCAACGAGCCGGCCTGTTTTGGTTGCGTTCCCGGAAAGTAATTTCCATATCATGGATTGCGCCATGCCGGCTTTTTTTGCCAGCGCAGATTGGGTTAGCCCCTTATCTGCCATAGCTTCTTTTAATCTATCAGCAAGAGTCATAAGTGCCTCATGAGTGGTTCCCGCATTTACGTCGAATACCGGGGATAAACCCAAGAACCGCTGTCTTGGAACATTTTTTTCTTATTCTATCTCTAGAGTGATATCTTTACAAACACTCCAATAGTGATTTATGTTGACCTTTAGTGATACTGCTATTGCCGTGGTGTTGGAGAAAGGGAAGAATGAAAAACAGTGTAATAAAAAAAGTGATAGATATCGCAGGCAGTCAGGCCAAATTGGCTCAGGTACTGGGGTGTGCGCAATCGCTCGTCAGTGCATGGTTGTACGGAAAAAAACGGGTTTCGGTATCACGAGTCCCCGATATTGTGGTGTTTTCAAACGGGGCGGTTCAGGCGCATGAATTGCGTCCTGATCTGCCTACCGTTTTCCCGCCGCCTGAAGCGAAAACCCTGCAATAAATTTCCAATTCCCGCTGGTGGCGGATCGATAACAGGGAGAAATGGCATGAGTATGAGTCTGATGGTGAAGGCAATGAGTATCCGGGTGGGCAATCCCCTGAGGAAACTGGTGCTGATTAAACTGGCCGATAATGCAAACGACAAAGGGGAGTGCTGGCCCTCGTATCAGCATATTGCAGATCACTGTGAATGCAGCAAAAGCGCCGTGCGAAGTCACATTGGAGCCCTGATTAAGATGGGTTTGCTGACCAAGGAAAACCGGCTGGGTAATCACAACGGGAAAGGGAATGCCTCGAATGTTTATTACCTGAATTTATCCGCTGGCCCTGTGTCACCCAAAAGCATACCCCCTGTGCCACCGGTTGGCAGCCCTATGCCATTTGCTGACACCCCTGTGCCGCCCAATGGCAGACCCCCTATGCCGTCAGATGGCACCAGAATCAGTCACTCTTTTGAACCTGCCAAGGAACCAGTCAAAGAACCTATAAAACCCCAAGGGGCTGGGCAGGAAAAACAGGCAAAAAAAACCGTATTCGATCCCCTGACGGCCAAACCCGAGAATGTCAGTGCCGAAATATGGGCGGATTGGGTGACGTTCCGACAGGAGATCAGGAAGCCCCTGACCGAAACCAGTTGCCGCCAGCAGGCCAAGCAACTGGCAGACTGTCCCAATCCTGACGCGGTAATTTGCACCTCCATTGCCAACAGCTGGCAAGGGTTATTTCCTGACAAGCAGAAATCCGGTCGGCAGCCCCAAATCAACACCCATAGCGGATTTGAACACAAGTGTTATGAATCACACGGCGCGAGCTGGACAAAAAATCTTTAAGGAGCAGCAGACGTGATGGAAACAACGGAACCGGGAATATTGAACATCGTTCCCCGCTTTGCGCAGGCCAGTTTTGCCACCTACCAGCCACAGAATCGCAGGGCAAAAATCAATCTGAAAACCTGTCAGGGCTACGTCCAGACGTGGGCGGAACGCAAGCGAGCAGGGGAAGGCATGATCCTGTGTGGGCGTCAGGGCACAGGCAAAACTCACCTTGCCGTCGCCCTCTGCCGTGAAATTGTCGCAGGCGGGGATGAAGCGGTTTTTATCACCACTGCGTCACGCATCATCCGGGCGTTTCGTCGCTCATGGAACAGCGAAGGGGAGATGAGTGAATTTGATACCCTGAAATTTTACAGCGAGCGGGATTTGCTGGTGATTGACGAAATCGGCGTGCAGTACGGCACGGAGTCTGAACGCCATATTCTGTTTGAGGTGCTGAATAATCGCTATGAAGATCTGCTGCCCACCATTCTGATCAGTAACTTGCCCGTGACTGAGCTGGCGCAGTTTTTGGGTGATCGGACGCTGGACCGAGTGCTTCAGGGCGGCACGGTACTGGCCTTTGACTGGGAAAGCTACCGGAGGGAAATCGCATGAATGTCTATGATTTGGAAATGGCCGTTATCAGTGGCTTGTTATCCGGCGGGGCGACACCGGATGCCTACGACGTATTAGCGGTGTTACCGGATGAGGCGTTCAGCTCTGTTCATCTGCGCCGGGTGTACGGCGAAATCAAAAAGCAGGCCCTGAGCAGTGCGATTATCGATCCCTTTTTCATTGCGGATGCGATGGGCGAAGAACGGGGTATTCTGGCTAACTTGCTGGAATTAGCCAAAACGCCGGTCTGGCGGGACAATTTAAAAGGCTATGCGGAAAAAGTCATGCGTTACTGGCGGGTACGTCAGGTCACTGAGCTGATTAACCGCTACCAGCAAGAGATCCAGGCCTGTGGCAATCACACGCAAGCGGAAGCACTGATTGAGGCGTTTGCCTCCCGGTTTAACGGGATATCCCAGAGGGAGAGTAGCTTACAGCCCGTGGTCATCGGTACCTTACTGGACAGGTACGTTGAAACACTGGAAGCGCGCAATCAGGGCAAGACCGGCATGATCCTGACGGGCATTGAGCCGCTGGACGAACTGACCGGCGGATTTAACCCGACTGACCTGATTTTACTGGGCGGACGTCCGGGCATGGGAAAAACGGAACTGGCCCTGTGCATGATTGACGGCATGACCCGCGACGGGGGCGGGGCGTTGTTGTTTTCCATGGAAATGGCAGCGCAACAAATTGCCGAGCGCATGGTGGCAGGTTCGGCGGCGATGCCGGTGTCTAAACTCCGAAACTGCGAACTGTATGATGAGGACTGGGGGCGTATTGGCAATGCACTGGGTTCGCTTATCGACCGGGATATTCATGTGCTGGATGCCAGCGATCTGAGTGTCGAACAAATTTGCGCTATCAGTGAAACCCATAAGCGTCGTTACCCGAACTTAAAGGGCATTTTCGTCGACTACTGAAACCGAACGGTAGCCTGTATATGTTTTGCGGTTCGCGTCTGCCATCAGCAAACGTGGGGGACTGGTTGGTCGTCAACCTGCCCTCCGGTAAAACAGGAAAGGATCTCATTACCGCGATCAACGGACAGGACGTTTCCGTGAGTAGCGGTGGCTATGCTTATTCAGATCTCCCGGAGGCGGGGGCCGTCTGGTCCATTGAATCCAGCTATAGCGTGGAACACCCTTTCCGGGTGATGGGTATCAAAGCAGGGGAAGACGGTGTCTCGTTTGAGATTACGGCAGTTGAGCATAACCCAGACAAGTATGCGCTTATCGACAGGAACACCCGTATTGTTGACGAACGCCCCGTGGCTACTCTTCCACCCCGTGTTCAGCCGACCCCGAAAAATATCCGCATCGACAGTGATTATTCGATTAATCAGGGCATTATCACCACCACGTTGCAAATCACATGGGATGCCGCCGACAGTGCCGTGGCCTATGACGTCGAATGGCGTAAAGACAATGGCAACTGGATAACGGCACCCCAGACAACCGCCCGGCGTCTTGAGGTACCGAACGTGGATGAAGGACGCTATCAGGCGCGAGTCAGGGCGATGAATGCCGCGGCAATCTCCAGTATTTGGACGACCACACGGGATACCCTGCTGGAAAGACACACAAGGCCGCCATCGGAACCGCACTCCCTCCAAACCACGCCGCTACTTTTTGGTATCCGGCTGGACTGGGATTTTGCTAATCCGACGGATATTCTGCTGAAAACGGAAATTGGCTACAACAAAAGCGGAGAAGATGATGACACGTTGCAGTTCGCTGATATTGCCTATCCGCAACGCACCCACACGTTACAAGGGCTGGCAGCGGGGGAGAAACTCTACTTTCGGGCACGGCTGGTGGACAAATCGGGTCATGCTTCAGCGTGGACATCACTGGTCAGTGGTCACGCCTCCACAGATACCGGCTGGATAGTGGAAGCCAGTCGGGATCATTTTCTGGATGCAGAAACCGGGCGGCGCTTACAGGAACAACTCGCTGAACAGGCCAGAGTCGATGCGCGTCACAAGCAATCGGCTGCGGAAAATGCGCAGGCCATTGAGAGACTAAATGACATGCTGAAAGATCTTCAGCAACGCACACGATAATCCGCTAACAAATAGTTCCCTACCATCATTATAGATTCGATTCCCACGGGTTGAGGATCGTCACCCCTGAGGACTGAAAATCGGCTACGTTACGCGTGACTACCGTCATACCATGCACGAGCGCTGTCGCCGCAATCAGCGCATCACGCTCGCTGCATCTGTCTGGTACGTGCAACCGTGCGCAGCGTTGTGCTACGGCGGTATCGACAGGCAAGGTTCGTTCAGAGAACTCCGGTAAGACATGTTGCTCCAGCCACGCCCGCAGTATCGTTCCCTGTGTGGCGTCCTTACGTTCAATCAATAAAATGCCAAGTTCTAATTCCATGATGGTGATGGCGGAGACAAAGAGATCGGCGGCATCAACTTTTTCAGCCCATGCTGCCACGTTCGGATCAGCTTTTCCTGCCCGAATTTTGCGTAGCTCGGACACGACATTGGTATCGAGTACATACATCATGAGAAATCAGCCGGACGAGTGCCGATAGTCACGGGCTGGGGTTCAAACTCAATGTCCGCAACGCCCGGCATCGCCAGCGAATCGGCAATATTGCGATGCTGTTTGGTCAGCAGCCGGTACTCCTCAATGCTCAACAGCACATGCGCAGGCTTGCCGCGATCAGTGATGAATACCGGGCCGTTTTTGGTTGCTTTCTTCGCACGGGTCACATCCTGATTTAGCTCCCGGCTGGAGAGAGTGGTAATAGTCATGGCTGTAGCTCCTGCTTAAATTAGCTATATAGGTACATTACTACATTATGAATAATAGTGCAAAGTTTGTTCACTTTGCCATTTTCCCAAATGGCGGCGGGTAATACGGCTGTTGGTTTTACCACTCTTTGATGTCCGGCATTAGGCAACTATTCCGAGCCGATAGTCAATAAACATGGAATACATTCTCTGTCGTTATTTTGCGAGCCGTTTTGCAAAGGTCATTTTTGTCAGTGGCATGTTATTTGGGCGGGGGATAGAGTGGCGGTGAAAATTTAAACGCGGTTTTAACGTGCTGGAAACACGATAAAACCGCTAACCACAACAACTAAGGACCTAGTTATTATGGCTGACATGCATTCTACTGCAGGCATCTGCATTTACAAAATTTCCCAACCGGAACGTTATCAGAAAGTGGTTTACCGCCCCAACGGGATTAACCGTACGATCCCTGCCATCAATTTAAGCGGAAAATGGCTGCTGGAAGCCGGGTTTTCCATCAATGATCCGTTAAAAATCAGAGTAATGCCCCGTTGTTTGATCATCACAGCCCAAAATTTTCATGAACTGTGGCACTGCTTAAAAAGCCTGAATGAAGGTGAATGGGATGATATCGCCGTGGCACACTGGCTACGGCAATTCCCTGGAAAATTAAATAAAAAGCTGCCGAAATAAGCGCATAATGCTATGTTTTATCAATTAAAACATAATATTGAACGCGACTGCGTAAGCTGTGCATTGCACTTAAAATGGCAAAAATTTTCTTTTGCGAAGCCGCTCGTATTTTATTTGATGAATCAACAAAGAAGAAACTTATGGAGCTTAAATTTTCTACTGAACACGCTGAAAAACCGGAATGTGTATTACGTGGTGATGATATGCAGCAGATGGGATTTACGCCTAATACGCTGTTTCATATCCAGCAATATCACAACGGGCTAATGTTGACATTGGCGGAGCCGGGCGATGATCCGGCAACCTTGTTCCACGCCGTGGAAAATGATTCGAAGCAGGGCATCGATTGGGTGCGTGATAGTGGCGAGCTCTATCTGGCGGGCGACTGGTTAACGGAAACCGGTTTGCTGGATAAGTCTGTTCAAATTGCTTTCGGTTACGGCAAAATTATGTTGATGACAGAATCTGATCTGATACCCGCTTGCACCGTGTAAGACTTTTTTATTGCTTATAGTGTCGTGGAATTAATAAATTGATTCCACGATAGAATATCACCTCTATGGCACTGCGTGCTATGCTCAATGTATAGCAAAAAACCGGAAGATCGAGTAAGTCTTTCCGGCTTAATCTACGTTAATAAATCAGTTATTTTTTCCTAATGATTCAAACCATTGATAATGAAATTTTGCTTGTTCTTCTGGGGTGACATCAACATCTTTATCCTCAAAATCAAATATATGAACCTGATTTTCAAGTAAGCCATACTGACCTAATTTAGTTTCATAAGCTGTTATACCTAAACCCATATCCCTTTGCATTGCCGATGGAAATACATTTATTTTTGCTCCTTTGCAAAGAAAAACGATATCTTTTAATTGGTTTCTTAAATCTATAAAGCATGAAAAGTAATCTGTGTCATTTGATTCTGCCAACTGATTGTTATTATGAAATATTCTTAAACAACAATGCCTATCAGGAGAAGTAATCAAATGCAATTTAGCTTCTTCCATTTCACCATTTATTATTATTTTGATTTTTCTTTCATTGACACATATCATTTTTCATACCTTTTCAGATCTAAACTATTATAGTTACCCATATTCTCACTGGCGCTAACTGGTATTGCACTTAATCTTTTTAGATTTACTCCCCAAGCATACCAGAGTCAATCTAAATATTATTAGATCCACTTCTATTAGAGGTGTTACTCTTCATTCAATTATCAAAAAAAGTACCAGTGCAGTTTGAGTTTAAATAAAAATTAGCCAGTTACTATTTATTAACAAGTTCAAAGAACTTCAACTACGGCAACAAATTTAGGGCCTTCATATACATTTAAAGTAAATCCTTGAGTAAGTAAAAAATCAGGAGCATCATCAGCTAGAAAATAAGCTTTTCCTAAACCTATTCTCTCATTTCCTTCTTCATCATAAGAGTTGCTTTTTATGTCTAATACTAAGCTCCAATATGTTGTTTCACCAATCTTACTTTTTATTGGCTCAGTATTGACATAATATAATGTATTGATTGGTAAATTATTTTTCCCACCTTGATTTTCAGAAATCCAATTAATTTGGACATTAATGATTAATCTTTCCATAAAAGTATTTTCAAATTTTTACATGATGAGAGAGATATAAAATTATTCCATTTTGGTTTGATTTTGGCTTTATTCAGAACAGGATCTTCAATATATCGAGCATTACCTGTATTATACAGGTTTTCACGTGCATAGGCAGAATTTGCTACGTGGTCTGGTACATGGATTTGAACAACTTGGAATATCATGGAATCTTCCCAGTTTTATATTGTTAATTTCAATTCATTTCAGAATATTTAAAAATGCCTAATAAAATTACCTGATACCTTGCTGGTTGCCGTTCGCCAACTGCAAGAATGGATAATAATTTTACGTTTTTCATCTTGCAGTCATATATGTCATACATGACTGATAAATCATCATAGTTGTGAGTCATGATTGTTGATAACGGAAACTCTTTGATACCTTTAATTCTATCTTTTATTGCTGCTCGCAAATGTTCATCTAATTTATTTAAGTTCTTTAGACTTGAAACGCTGATAGTTATTTTTTCATCACAGTATGGGCACTTAATGGTATGATTTAGTTCATAAAATTTGTCTTCGAACCCATTATAAATCATTTCTTTTTTCTTCGTATTTTTCATTTTTAAGTTCATGACAACCTATTAAGAGCGCCATCTGTTACTACTTGTTGAATTTTAACAGAAAGTTTATATTGAGTATCCATACTGGTCTGTTCAAATCATGGAATAGTTGGCTCAGATCTCCCGGTGTTTTGAGGTTGTTAGCCAGCTCAGAAGCCAGAAATTGTAATTGTTTGTCGTTCATAAATACACATTATTTGATGATTAATTAAACATATTATTGATATCGTTTTCATTTTATCTAATGCTTCATTGGCCTTAAATCGTTCATTAAAATCATCTCGCCAGATAAAGTATTCAGAAAAACCACTATAGCCTCTGAACATAGAACTATATGCATGGCGAGCATTTTCAATAGCAAAATTTTCATTTTCAATAGCAAAATTTTCATTGTTTATACCTCCATAAGTTGGAGGTACAAACAATGCAATGATATTTTTAACCCTTATGGTCCAATTTCCTCCACCGTTATCACGCATAATTTTCCATAGTGAAAAGGAAAGATCTCTTAATTCTTTATTGTTAAATATAATTTATGTGCTATTTAAAAGGTTAATTTTGTAATACTTTTACTCCATCTATTTTCCAAGGATCTTTAACAAAGATTTGCATTTTATCTTTAGCAACTGAATCAGATTTGGCATAATGTGCTGATCTGAAACTGATGAATATTATCTACGATAAATATAATGAAGTCGGAAACTACAGGGAGCTTTACGGATTTTATATAAATATGATATTGTTAACATGTTAATTATATCATTCATCACTTAAAAGTTCTAAAAGACACTTTCTACAAACCGAAAATATTTCCTTCTCAATCTCTCTGATTAATAACCTATCATTCATTTTATAAATATGTTTATGTCTATCCTTTAGAATAATCTTATCTTCAGTTGAGTTAGGAAAGTATTTTTCAAACATATCATTATCAACCCATATCTCACCAGAATTATCCGTCGAGTCTATATATATTTTTTTTATATTTTTTGTCTGAATGTTTTTTCTGTTGCTGATTAACTCCGCAATCCGCTTAGAAACAGGAAAAGTATGTGGCATTTCATGTTTATCACAATATAAAAACATATTATTTCCCCGGGCATTTTTTCATATTTTTTAATAAAAATTTAAATTGACCACCCGGTTCACCGGGAACATCAATCCCTCCTGCTTGTAATACTTCCATAACATGAGTTACACAGCTTCTTGTTTTGGTGTCATACAAAGGGCCTACTTTTTCTAAAACCGATTTTTGGAAGTCTAATGCAGCTTTTCCATTTGGTAATTCAAATACTCCTATTTTATCAACAGGAAGAGTTTGTATACCTCGTGTACTAATTTTTGTTGGTGTTGGACCACCTGGAGCAAGCCCACCAAACTGGTGTGTATGTATTGTTTGACCACCAAATTCAATTTTTACTGAATAGTGACCATAACTATTACCGGGGCCTCGGTTATCATGCCACATAACGGTTGCTATTCCTTTTTCTGAAGTTAATCCAAATGGGTCAATCGAACCCACAGGGTTATTCACATAGCCATAGGGATTAAACCCACCCAGAAGTCCGATGGGATCGGGTGAAATATATTGCCCAGTCTCCGGCGAGTAATACCGGAATCTATTGTAGTATAATCCATTTTCCTCATCTTCATATTGCCCTAAAAATCGGAAGTTACAATCAACATGATAATCTGCATTATTGGAGGCGATAACCTGTGAGTGCTCTGCCTGCCCCCACGTTTTCAGCCGCTGAGCCCAGATTAGTACACCTTGCTCGTTCAGCATTTCGCGCGGTGTACCTTGATGGTCACTGACAATATAATGTAGCTTTCCTTTTTCAAAGCGTGCTGATGGCGTGAGGGAACCGGGTTCGTAGAGCCAGCGGATGCGCTGATTTTCTACTGGAGTACCATCGGAGTAAATCAGCGTTTCTTCGATAAGTTGGTTGCCGCTCCACAGATAATCCTGCCCCATAATAGCATCGGCTCTTGGCTCTACATCCGGTTTGCCTGACAGCCACAACTGTAAATTAGCCGCTGCCAGTTTTCCATCGTGAATTTTTAGTTTTTGGAGACGTCTGCCAAAAGGGTCATATTTATACTGCCAACGCGAGCCATCTGGGGTTTCGCAATGAGTGAGCTGATTTTGGGTATCCCAGCGATAGCGCCAGACTTGTGGTCGGAAGCCATCACGCTGCACGGTTTTTTCTACCAAACGACCATTGTCATCATAGTGATAACGGCTATCTCTGTGCTGCACAACGCGCCCGGCTTTATGGCGTTGGTTGATTTGTGCCACAGCCCCCCGCGCATCGGTCGGCAGATGCTGGAGCAGGTTGCCGTTGGTATCATAGCTGAATTGCTCTTCATGCGGACGCGCCCCCTCGAACAGAGTATGCAGTATCTGGTCATTGGTATTGTAACGATAACGGGTTTGCTTCCAGCGGCTATCGTCAATCACCCGCACATTATGGGCACGGTCATATTGCCAGCTCCGGTTGACCGCGGTCGCTTGTGGCGGGAAGTGCGGGTCGTTTTGTGCCAGAGTTTCCCGGAAAAATTGCGTCGCCTGTCCTGCCGATTGATGCGCCAACAGGCCGGTTGCGGTGTAGCGACTGGCAAGGATAAAACCGTTGGCACTTTCGCGCACGGTTTCCCGCCCCAGTGCATCATGCTGGAAGGTCAGTGGTGCATGCTGGTTAAGCTGAAAGTGATTAAGACTTCCCGATAGGTTATAACCGAAATGCAGGGTATTGCCATCCACACTTTCGCTGACCGGACGCCCGGTCAGGCTATCCCACTTACGGGTGATTTCCCGTCCGTTGATGCGTTCGCAAATTGGCAGGCCAGTGGTTTTGTCATACTCATACTCGACGACAGCATCGGCATTAGTGGCTTTCACCAACTGATACCGTTTGTTGTATTCATAAGTCGTGGTGGCTGTAAGCACTAACTTGCCATCTTCCGGTTGCCAGCTTTCCTGTTTAATCAGTGAACCGGCAGCAGAGTAATGCCAACGGAGTTGTTGACCATCGGGGTAGCGTGACTGAATACGGCGGCCCAGTTTATCGTACTGATAATCAAGGGTACGGCCGGTAAAATCGGTTTCCCGGATAATCTGGCCGGCGGCATCCCGTTCATAGCGATAGGTTTCACCGGTGGAGGCGGTGACAGAATTCAATCGGATCAGACGGTCATAACCAAAGCGCAAGATAGTCCCGTCGGGGCGTGTGACGTGGGTTAGCAGGTCAAATGCGCCGTAAGTGTAGCGTGTGGTACGGCCTTCGCCGTCAGTCACTGCCACCACGCGCCGTTCACTGTCATAGGTCAGTTTCTGAGTAGTACCATCCGGCAGTTCAACATCGGTCAGACTACCGTTAAGACTAGCATGGTCGTTGCTGTAACGATAGTGAGTCTGTTGTTTAAGGGCATCGGTGATTTGACGCAGTCGGCCCAGTTCGTCCAGTTGCAGATTGGTTGTCTGACCGTCCGGTGTCATTACTGCCGCCAGCCGCTGCTGCTCGTCGTAGGCGTAATGCCACTGACGCCCGTCCGGCAGCAGGCGCTGGCGTAATTCACCGTGGAGGCCGTATTGGTATTCTTCTTTGTGCCCCAACGGATTAGTCAGCTCTCTTAGATTTCCTTGTTCATCATAGTGAAATTGCCAGCGATCGCCCGTTGGCAGGACACTTTCAATCAGTTGCCCGTGTTCGTCATAATCATAATGAAAGGTGTCGCCGGTCGGCAGTTTTACTTCGGTCAATGCACCGTCAGGATTGTAATCGAATGAGGTTATTCCACCCTCTGCATCAGCTTCCCAGACAATTTGGCTGTGATGCCACTGGCGACGGGTGACGCGCCCCAGCGGGTCAACTTCGCGGATCACCAGACAGTTGTTATCGTAGTGATGCTGGGTTTCACCGCCTTCCGCATCAATATACGTGGTGATACGGGCGTTATCGTCATAGCGGAAACGGTCGTTCCAGTAGCCACTGGTGGTGGAGGTTGTGAGCACTCGGCCACGATCATCGTAAGTAAGGGTAACATCGGTTTGATCGGTATCGTACCAGCGGATCATCCGTCCCTGTGCATCATATTCATGCCACAGGTGGTTATGCTGGAAGGCTTCGCATTCGCTTAGATAGCCTTGTGGACCATAGTGACAAGTGACCAATCGCTGCTGTTTTTTCTGTTCCAGATAATCCAGTGTCTGGAGTTGTTGATCCTGATAACCCAGAATCAGCCGGAAACCATCGGTGCGTGTGACTTCAATGAGTTGCGATTGTTTATCGTAGATAAACCTAATCGTGTTTTGGCGTCGGTCGGTGATCGCAGATAATTTGCGGATAGATCCGATGGCATGATTGAAGTGGTAGGTAAGCTGGGACTGGCGATCGGTCAGTTGCAGTTCACCCGTTAATTCCCCGGTTAATATGTAATGAGGAATATGCTGATTACGGGCGAGTACCTGATTTTCTGGTGTACTGAAATCGTAGATCACGCCGTCGGCATCGGTGAAATTGATCTTACCATTGACTAGGCTCAATTGACGTGACCAGTCGTCAGCCCATTTTGGACCAAACAGGCCACTATATTTAGCAGTGGAGCGGTAGGTACGGGTCAGGGTGATCGGCAATAATCCGGGGATAGCAATCACCGGCCAGACTTGTAGAAAGTCACCGGTAGCCATATCGACAGGTTCACCTGCTGTTTTGCAGGTTCCGGTACAGCTACCGTCTTTGTCAGTGGACTTGTTATCGACGTGGTCTTTTTTAGCATTTTGGGGTTTGGGAGGATTGGTTTCGACCGCTTCTGCGGATTTTCCCTCAATACTGGCACCTTTAGAATTTTCCGCAGCCTGAGTTTCAGTTGTCGACGCGTTTTTAACCTCTTGTTTAGTCGCATTTTTGGTGGTCGTTTTGCTGGATTTAAAAAAGGAGCCAACGCCTTTTAGTATATTGAGTAGTTCGCCTCCCAAAGAGACAGTCATACCTGTATCTACTGCCCATCCTCCGCCTTCCTGCATTGGGTTATCAAAACTCTTTCGTGCCGAGTCCAGATTAAACTCTTCCGTGTTTTTGGCAATGGTTGTACCTGTGTTGGATAAGCCTTCGGCAGCCTTATTTAACCCGAAAGCCTCCAGCTCGGCAGCACGGGCTTGGGCATTCAATGCACTGGCATCACCTTGAAATTTAGTCACAGTTTCCGCGGCATCGACAGCCATATTATTGACACGTTTTGCTGCGCCGATGGCAAAATCAGTTGCACGAACTTGATCAATGTTCTGGCGGGTATACTCTGCTACAGCATGTAAGTTCTCTGCTGCTTTTTTCTGACCAGTCATGGCTAATATGGCAGCACGTACTTCCGCATCTGCATCTATAGAATTTACCATGCCTGTATCAAAGTAATCTCTTACCTGTGCCCAAAACCCTTTTTCTTCTTGGGTTTCTGGCAGCATCACTGCGTTGGCCTCATGAGGTGGATTTGCTGCCTGTGGTGCTTGTCCGACAATTTTACCTACGGTATTGCCTTCTCCGGTTGGACTGTCCGCCCGAGCCTTTTGTGGCAACGGGGCATTCGGTTTGGGGGGAACAATATTGGTATTGTGCTCTGTCGGGCTAGCTGGTTCTGCTGTTTTGACTCCGTTATTTTCTTCCATCGTGTCCTTCCTTATGCCCCATTCATCCAAAATTTATCCCCGTGACGCAGTACCAACTTGTTGCCAGCACGTACCGTACGGGTGTGCTCCAATGGATGGCATTTACCACCCACAGTGCCACTTTTGATACCATTTGCCACGCCCGGTTGGTCACCGAGTGTGGTGGGTACAAAACTGCGGGCAAACACCACGACCGGCATGCCATTAGCCCGCACGGTTTTTTCCGGGGCCGAACTGTCCGCCAGTTTCGCCACCACCGGATAAGGGATGGGCGGTGTGGCAGGTCCTATCGGGGTTTTGCACACGTCCGGCAACATGCCGATAATCATCCAGGTGCCCGCAGTGCGGGCGATGTAATTATCAGCCATTTTTTTTCTCCTCTTCCAATGGCGCCATTTTCAGCAAGGGGGCATCCGGGTTAATTTCAAACCGGGCTTCGGCGACCCGTACGGGCAGGGCGGCTTTGAAATTCAGTCGGCAGGTTAGATGCAGTGTTCTGGCCTCGCTGTCGATAATGAGCGTATCGAGGCGCATTGGTACAGGTAATAGAATGCCGTTTTGCATG
The DNA here is from genome assembly GCF_963894935.1 of Xenorhabdus sp. PB61.4. NCBI lineage: Bacteria > Pseudomonadati > Pseudomonadota > Gammaproteobacteria > Enterobacterales > Morganellaceae > Xenorhabdus > Xenorhabdus sp. PB61.4. The sequence goes on along the minus strand of NZ_CAWQJR010000181.1, from coordinate 6,392 downwards.
CGCAACAAAATGAACGGACGATGTCCCGGCAGGTTGACATGCAGGTCACTGTGGGGCGTTAGGCCACTTAGCGTGATGGCGATATCCGTGTCCGGCCAGTCAATCTGCTGGTCAGCCGGTGCGCCGTTCCAGTAACCGAAGTCAAAATCCTTTGGCAGATAGGGATGGCGATGCTCCAGCCAGTCGGCATCGTAAGTGCCAGCAAGTTGACGGCGAGGTAGCCACGGGCGACCGATAAATCCCATGCCTTGTGGTTGGCAGGCGGGCGTATCGGGTGGCAACGCTCCAGCCAGTTGCGCGGTAAAATGCTCGACAGTAAAAGGTACATCTGACCGGATGATGCGCGGGGCCGGGTAGCGGATGAGCTTTTTAGCACTGGCGTACCACGGGGTGATAAACCCTGTTCCCAGTGGATTGGTTTCACAGACGGCATGAGCAACCGGCGCATTTTCTCCGTCCGGGTGTTGCTCACGCTGCTCCGGTGTCAGGTTGTCATGCTCTTTGAGGTGTTTGCTGGCTTTATCGTCTGCCTGAATTTTGCATTCGCCTCCAAAGGCGTAGCGATAATCCAGTGGCAGTGTGGTAAAGGTTTTTGGCTCAGTCAGTTGCCAGTGGCCGCTGGCATCACGGATAAACTCCCGTTCGCCAGTGACGGTCAGGGTTTTGTCGAGTAAGGGGTGACCCTGTTGGGTTTTGACCTGCAACCGCACGGGAAATTCAGTGCAAGGTCGGTTATCCGGCGCATAGGCTGTGCCATTAACAATCACATCACAGCGTGGCTTGAAGGGTGCAAGGTCGCTTTCCTGCAACACCTGCGAAGCATTCATCTGCCCGCGATATTCATCCTGTAAACACAGAGGCGGAGCGGGCAGCAGTTCGGCGACGTATTCCCCCTGTCCGGCAGGCATCAGCTGGTAGCCGATTTTCATGACCGCCACGTGATGCTCGGTATCTTCGACATCGAACATTTGATAGTTCATCACCGCAAAGGGGGTGAGGTTACGAAATTCCATCTCAGTCTGTCCTTGTTAGTTCAGGTCGATGTCTTTACCGGTGATTTGTACCGGACCACTGGCCTCAAATTTGAATTCACTGCCCTGAATGGTGATTTTGCCTGAGCTGTCCATCCGCAGGACGCTGGCACCGCATTTCAGCTCAATCACATCACCGGCATTGATGGACAGGGTATTACCGACCGTAATGGATTTATGGCTGCCGACCTGTTCAGTCTGGCTGGCCCCGACGGTGGTATTCATGCTGGTGCCGACAGTCAGTGCATAGACCATGCCGATGGTTTCCGTGCTGGTCATTTTCACCATTTCGTTTTTGTGCTCATTCACCTTGATGGTCTGGTTTTTCTCCACGGTTTCGCTGTGGTTCGCCAGTACATGGGTATCGCGGTTATTGAGCACTTTGGTGTTCATGTCTTTCTGTGCGTGCAAATCCAGCCGTTCACTGCCCTTGGCATCCTCAAACAACAGTTCGTTATAGCCTTGTCCCTTGTGGGTTTTAGAGCGGAACGCCATCTGGGTTTTACTGCCCGGTAAGCTCCCCGGTGGGATATTGCTGGCATGGTAGGTGCGCCCGGTCACTATCGGTTGGTCGGGGTCGCCGTGCAGGAAATCCACCACCACTTCCTGTCCGATACGTGGAATAGCGAGCATGCCCCAGCCCTGACCGGCCCACGGTTGGCTGACCCGTATCCAGCAGGAGCTTTGGTCATCGCTCTTGCCGTACCGGTCCCACGGGAATTGCAGACGCACACGACCGTACTGGTCACAGAAGATTTCTTCCCCTGCCGGGCCGACTACTTTGGCGATTTGCGGACCATCAATCACCGGCTTGGGCCGTGGAGCCGGACGCCAGTTCTGGTTCTGGCGGATGAAGGTGAAGTGGCTGTTCAGTGTGGTACCGGCGCCTGAGCTGACGGTTTCCAGTGCCTGTGGCTGACTGCCACTGTGGCTGGCAGAGACGGTCTGCCATGACTGGTTCAGGTCTAGCCGGGGATGGTTATCGAGAATAAACAATTTTCCCGGTTGCAGGGCAATGGCATTACCGCTGCCTTGCCCGGTCTCCGCGTCGCTGCGCAGAGCTTCCAGTCGGTAACGGGTAAAATCTTTGCCATGGGCCTCATCTTTGAAGCGACCCGGATAGTCGTAGTGCTCGTAATACAATTGTTGCAGGTTCTCATCCCGCATCTGCTGCTGAAATTCTGCTGGCCATGCCGGGTTCTTGAAGGTGTAATCCTTCAACTGTACCTGAGCCGGACGGACCTGTGCGCTGCTGGTCAGGCTGCTGACCGCGGGTTCGCCCAATGTGCTGACTTCACCGGGCTGATAAGGCAGGCGTATGCCCGGTGGTACAGAGCCACAGTCATCGGCAAACACCAGCGTGTTGCGCCCGTTACTGCATTCAAAGAAGTAGAAAATGCCTTCTTCCGCCGTCAGCCGTTGCAGAAAATCGAAGTCGCTTTCCTGATACTGCACACAGAATTCGCGCTCAGGGTGCGGGTGGCGCAGGTTGAATACCACATCGCGGATGCTGTGTTCTTTGAGGATTGTGGTAATGATGTTGGCAATGTTGAGCTGCTGGAAGATGCGTGAGTTCTGCCGTAAGGTCGTGCGCCACAGGTCAGGGCGGATACTCATCCGGTAGATGGTCTGGTGCAGGCCGGTGTTGCCCTGTTCAAAGCGGGTGACGATGCCTGTGATGCTGCGCTGTTCGATGCCGTTTTGCAGAATAGTCAGTGTTGCTGTGCGGTCAAGCACCAGCGGGAAACTAATGGCGGGAATAGCGCTTGCCAACCCCACTTCCAGTGCAAAGGGGTGTGAGAAATGTTCGTTCAGGCTGAAGTCGGTGACCACAAAAGTCTGTGCCGGTAATCCGCCTGCGGTCAGGGTAAATAACAAGCCGCTGGGGTCAGCACCACCCAGTAATCCCAATACCTGACCGGCTTGCTGTAACAGTTTGCCTGCCGAGGAGTTACCCATGGCAGCCTGAGCTGTCATTCCGGCTTTTTGCCCCGCGCCACCGGCAAAGCCGCCACCATTAATGAGGCCACCGGCACCAGAACTCCCGCCTGCACCTGTCAACAAACCTTTGGCCTGTTTTGCCATTTGTGCAGTTTGCTGTCCTTGCCCCAACAGCGCTTTTCCTTTCTTTAATGTTGTGGCGTGTTTTTTCACTGACATCTATTCTGTCTCCCTGAGATGATGGAATGTTATGTAATAGGTCATCCTGCCTGATAACAACGCAGGCCATAACATTCGGGCACAAGCGTTAAATTTAACTCAAATTGTCTTTGATAAATTCGTCAATTAAGGATGTAATCCTTTGTTTTTCGATAAATTGAAGGGACGCTGTTATCCAAATATATCGGCGGAACTGTGATAAAAAATGGAAGGCAATAATAAATACCGGATGGGTAAAGGCCAAATAAAATCAAGTGGAATAAAAAACGACATCTGACAATGGCAGTGTGAAAAATTAAAATAATTGCCGTTGAAAAATAATATTTTTATATAGCAGATATGATTAGTGTATCGAACCGATTGATATCCATAAGAAAAAGGTGTTTATATTTGTAATCTACTGATAATAATGAAAAAATAAAATGGTAGTTTTGATAGAACCATGATCATTTGCATTTCATGAGATAGATCACAAAAAAGATGATTTTAGGAATAAGAGCTGGAATCACATAATAAGATCCAGCTATTTATTAAAAATAAAAGTTAATATTTAGGTTGGATCACGCCTAAATGTAAATAGCTAAATTAATATCTGGCATATTTAGCAATATGAGGACTAAGTCATTTAGATTGCAATGTCACTCTACCTCCGAGTCTTTTTTTAAATATAAGGTGTGTAATAATTCCGCCAACCAGCCCCCAGAATGCTGAACTGATACCCAGTAAATTTGCGCCTGATGCTGTTATTAAAAAACAGATAATTGCTGCATCTCTTGCGCTTTCATCCTTTATTGCCTGACTTAGGCTATTGGTAAAAGTACTTAATAAGGCTAATCCAGCCAGAATTTTTATTAATGAAGTCGGAAAACCACTAAATAGATAGAAAATGACTCCACCAAAAATCCCGGCCAGTAAATACACAAATCCTGCGCTGATAGCGGCAACATATCGCTTATTTGGATCTGGATGAACGTCATCTCCCATACAGATAGCGGCCGTAATTGCGGCAATACAGATACTGAATCCTCCGAAAGGAGCCAATATAATTGTAGCCAATGATGTCCAGATAAGTAATTGAGATGCACGGGGTGGATATCCCGCAGCTTGTAGGATCGCAATTCCCGGTGCATTTTGTGATGCCATTGTGACGATAAAGAATGGAATACCTACGCCAATCAGTGTCGTGATGTTAAATTTTGGCATGACAAATTCAGGCATGGAAAACAGGATGTCTTTGCCTGTTAAGTTTAAATCTCCATTGAAAATACAGATAATTAACCCTGCCGTAAGCGTTGAGATTATTGCGTATAATGGAAAATAACGGCGGAAGATTACGTAAATAAGCAGCATGATGCCACACAGCCAAAAATTGGATTGCAGTACTGAAAAAGCATCCAAGCCGAAACGGAGTAATATTCCGGCAAGCATTGCGGCTGCGATGGAATGCGGAATGTAGTTCATTAGCTTGGCAAATAATCCGGTGATACCGCATATCAGCATTAATGCTGATGCAAAGACAAAAATGCCAATGGCTTCATTGACTGAAGTGTGCGGGAAATGTGTTGCCAAGAGTGCAATTCCCGGTGTTGACCAAGCTGTTAGAATGGGGGTGCGGTAATAAAGTGATAATCCAATTGTTGTGATCCCCATTCCAACGCCAAGCACGCCTAACCAGGCACCAATTTGTGATGGTTCAACACCAATGGTCGTCACTGCTTGGAGAATGATCGCAACTGAACTAGCATAACCAACTAATACTGCAACAAAACCTGTAACGAGAGTTGATGGGGAGAGATCCCTAAAAAATGATTGCTTAGGCATATGGTGTCACCTATCGGATGTTATAGCATACGGTGGTGAGAATATCATCGTCCGTTATAGCATTCAATCATGTATTCATCTTTGAGAAGGCACCAATGAGTGATATCACATCTAAAATTGCCGAGACGTTTAAGTCATTAAGAGCTTCAAGAGGGGTGAGTCTCAGCCAGGCCGCTAAGCTGACTGGCGTCAGTAAAGCAATGCTTGGGCAAATTGAACGAGGCCAGTCAAGTCCGACAGTGTCTACATTGTGGAAAATTGCAACAGGTTTTAATGTTGCGTTTTCGACTTTTCTGGAAGGAACTACGCCACAGACTGCACTGCATCGGTTTAATAAATTACCGAGCTTTGAACAAAACAATTCAGGTATGAGTGTAAAACCGCTCATTCCTTTTGATGATGAATTTTTCATCGATTTATTCAAAATAGAATTAGCGCCAGGAGCCTCAAGTGAATCTACTCCTCATGAGTCCGGTGTCGTAGAGCATGTTATTGTGCTTAATGGAGAGTTAGATCTGCGTATCAATGATGAATGGCATAAAATTTCATCCGGTGAATCTATGCGTTTTTCTGCTGATTGCAGCCATGCTTACGCGAATTCAGGTGATGAGGTTGTGGTTATCCATAATCTGATTCATTACCCCCATAAGTAATCGGAGTGAATATGGCGACTTAAATCGCCATATTTTGACACTTATTTAGCGTCTGATAGTGTCTTGGATGCAGGAAGTGTCACATTGGCTGCTTTTGGGTGCAGTGTGTACATACCGCCATTGAAAGGGTCAACGACCAGCCAGCCAATTAAACCACCAAAGACGAAATTCCCGCCGATATACCATCCATTCGCTTTAGCGATTAATGGCAGGGTAACAGATTGAAAATTTTCTTTTGTGAAGGTAATTTGATATGTCTTGCCGCCAAAATAGTGGCCGGTTGATTTTGCCAGCATGACACTTTGTGGAGTGTTACCACGTGTAATTTCCTGACCGGTTTCATCTTTGATTGAAAATTCTGCGCCAGAAGGCTGGCTATTAATTTGGACAAGCTGAGTCTTTTCACCAACGATAGTCGCACAGCCGCTGCAAAGCATCACAGCGGAGAGTAATAATACACAAATTTTATTCATGAATAATCCGTAAAATAAAGACGATAATTAAATATGCGGCTGATAATACTAATAATATAAGGAGGTATGCAATAGTTTTAATCTATTTATACGGTGAATATAAAACTCAGTTTAATAGTGGTAATTTTTTACTCAAAATGTAATATAAAAATAAATTAATATATCGTTAGATGAATATATAAATGAGTAATGTCAGTTGAGGTTAAAAACAGCGTGTTATGTCATCAGTATTTACACTGATTAAATATAATTAC
>NZ_CAWQJR010000180.1:0-31550 GCF_963894935.1 Xenorhabdus sp. PB61.4 | reverse complement strand
ATCTTGCTGTGACATAGCCTTTTGTTCCTTTATTTCTCTATTTTTGACGACTTAAAGTTATAAAGGAGCGGCTATGTCATTTCAACTCACCATGAAAGTCGAGCATCGCGTTATTGATCAGTTTACTAAAGATAAAATGGCAGATGTAAATTCTCATCAAAACTCAGCCTTATCATCTGAACGATAAATTCATCCTGAGGTAAGTGGCTTCATTTTATCTGTAGTATGTAGAGAAACTTGTGCTACTTTCATCTACTGATGTCAAACCGGTCTCATACACTCATACATGGAACTCAAGAGTATGAATAAAAAAATAATTTCAGGATGCTATTTTGGACTATTGTTGGTTGCATCCTTGCTGTTAGTGTTTGAAAAAAGCAGTGATATCTATCCTGCACTGATTTCTGTTGGGGTATTCAGCATTCTTTTTGGCCTGACATTTCTGCTTTCAGCGCGCTGGTTATTTTCCGTGGTGTTTACCGGAACCCTTTTTATCATCATTAAATTCCTCAACCAGATAAAAGTTCATTACTACAAAGATCAACTGATGTTTTCTGATTTGAATATTATGCTTGATCCTTCAAATCAGGAAACATTACATCATTATTGGCTGGCAGGTCTGGCTGTTGTAGCTATGCTGGTCTGGCTCATCTTCAATATGTTCCTGAGCTGGAGAAGTGCAAAGTCAGTTCCGGGTATCAAGTGGCGTGGATTAAGCGTGGTATTGGTTGCTGTCGGTATCTGGGATGTCAATATGACAGTCGGTGCTTACCATAATGAATGGCAGGCAGAGTTGCCAAAAGGGCGCGGAACGATGACTAATATGGTCATGTCAGCCCGGGATGCACAATATCAGCCTCCCAAATTTGGAGTATCAGCTGATTATTTTTTGCAGCAGGCAAAAAATGTCTCCCTGCCTGAACCACAGTCAGAGATAAAACCTGATGTGGTGGTGTTATTGCAGGAATCTACGGTCGACCCGCATATTTATCAATTACCGGCAGGTACCCGGTTACCTGATCTCTTTATGTTCGGGCATGATGCCGATGTGAGCGCGCAAGGTTTGCTGCGGGTACAAACTTTTGGGGGTGGAACGTGGTTATCAGAATTCTCTGTTCTGACGGGATTGGATACAGATGATTTTGGCTCGCGTAAAAATGGCGTGTTTTATTTTGTGGTTGATCATCTGCAAAACAGCCTGTTCCGTACGATGAAAGATAATGGCTATTACACCGTTGTACTGACTCCATTCAATAAATCGGCTTATCATGCCGGACATGCTTACCAGACACTGGGTGTTGACCGCATTATTCAGCCACAAGAGCTGGGTTATCCGGCAAGTATGGATGAGAATTTGTGGAAAATCAGCACACAGGATATGTTGTCTTATGTGAAAACTATTCTGGCTAAGGAAACGGATAAACCCATCTTTATTTATTCTCTGACCATGTATGAACACGGGCCTTATGAAGAGAGCCATAGCGATGATTATGGTCTGGCAGGCAAATTGGAGAATTCATCCACTGTCGGAAAATTCAGTCATTATATGGAAAAAATCATCGCATCAGACCCATCTATCAGAGAATTCAGTGAGTTTGTAGCTAAACGCGACAAACCGACCATTTTTCTTACATTCGGTGATCATCAGCCAAATATCCATTTTAACGATTACGCTTCTACCCTTTCTGATCCGGCACATCTGACGCAATTTACGATGAGGGATAACCTGAAACAGGGAGCGCCGATAACGACCGGTAAACTGACCGATATCTCTTTTCTCGGTGGTATGATTTTGGAAAGAGCACGGTTGAGCGTTCCCGCTTTCTACCAGGCAAATATGATCATGCGTCATTTGTGTGGGGGGGAGCTTAACGACTGTCAGGATAAGGCGCTGGTAGAAAGCTATAAGCATTATATTTACCAGCAGTTATCTGCGGCGGGTAAGGAGTAACCACTGTTCTGGAATAGACTGACTATACACTTCGCCGCCGCCAATGAAAGAGGCAACTTGAAAGACGAAGTGTATAGGTTTATCTCAGTGGCGTAATACGGTAAGCACAACGCCTATCGTCATTCAGAATATATTCAGTTCGTTCTACTTGTGCCTGAAGAATATCCCGGAACATTTTCAGCTCAGTACGACAAAAACTCTGGCATATACTGGCAGCGGCACAGATAGGGCAGTGGTTTTCGACAAATAAAATAGTGCCATCTTCCTGAATAAAATATTGCGCCATATACCCCTCCTGACAGCGGATTTTAACCAGACGCTCAATCTTTTCTTGTAGAGCGACAGCGCCTTTTAGCGCCGTTTTATATTTCTCAGAAATTTCCTGTTCGCGGGACTGGATCACTACATCCAGTGCAGATTCACCTAATTGCTCACGGATAATCGTAATCATCTGAACGGTTAAATCTGCGTGTGTATCCGGAAATTTGGCGTTCCCTTTGTCAGTTAAATGCCAAAGCTGGATAGGGCGGCCAACTCCCCTTGTCTCAGAGCGTCCTTCAACCAGCCCTTCTTTAGCCAGTTTCACAAATTGTTGACGGGCTGCTTCCCCTGTCGTGCCTAAGAGCTTACCGGCCTCTGCGGCTTGCATAGCGCCTTGTGTTTTTAACAGCATCAATAACCGTTCACTAACGGATTGTACGGAAATGGTGCTATTTTCCAAGTCAATGCTTGACATATTGTTGAACCTGACAGTAATTTATTCCAAGATTTACCTTGTTTAATTTAACGTAAGATATTTCACAACTCAACCTGAGTTCAGGATAATAAGCATGATAATGACTAAGGAAAATCGCTGGAGGGATCTGTTTTCCAGTAAAAACGCACCCAGTGCAATAGTACTTTCGATCGGTATCGGTCTGATGGCCGCCAATACCTTAATTGCGATTACTCTCCTGCCTTCTGCCGTCAAGGATATCGGTGGATTAAATCTCTATGCCTGGAATACAACGCTGTTTGTTGTGGCATCCATTATTGGTTCCATACTCTCAGCGAGATTACTGCATACATCAGGTGCGAGAAATGCCTATTTGGTTGCTGCCCTGATTTTTTTAATCGGTAGTTTATGGTGTGCTTTGGCGCTGACAATGGAATCCATGCTAGTTGGGAGAACTATTCAGGGACTTGGTGGCGGATTTTTATTCGCGCTTTCTTATTCGATGATTAATCTGGTGTTTGAGGAATCTCTCTGGCCTAAAGCGATGGCGTTGATTTCCGGTACCTGGGGAGTGGCAACTTTAATCGGGCCGGCTATTGGTGGCATTTTTGCTGAAATGAATGCATGGCGTTATGCATTTGGATTGATGTTACCCGTTATTTTGCTTTATGCCTTATTTAGCTATCGAATTCTACCTCCGAAGCAAAAACAGAACACAAGCAAAATGGCTTTGCCCATTACCCAGCTGATTCTGTTATCTATTGCGGTACTTGCTGTTTCTTCAGGGAGCCTGTCACAAGATGTGAAAATGAACATTCTCGGCATTATGACGGCGGTAGTACTGGTATTTCTGTTAGTTCTCTATGAACGTAAGGCTTCAGTGAAGTTACTGCCCGAAAATGCGCTGAGTCTGAATTCACCTCATCTCATCTTGTTCGCGACTATGATGTTTTTGGTGATTGGGTTATCGGGAGATGTTTTTGTTCCCTACTTTTTGCAAGTTCTGCACGAGCAGTCTCCTTTAGCCTCTGGTTATATGGTCGCGATGGCAGCAATTGGCTGGACTATTGGGGAAGTAATGAGTGCAAGCTGGCAGGGGGCGAAAATGCGTTTTGCGATTGTAAGCGGCCCTGCTTTTATGCTGGTGGGGATGCTGCTGCTGCTTGCGATGCTGCCTTATAAATCCATAGGTGAATGGCAAATCATATTACCAATCATTCTGGGGCTTGGGCTATTTGGTTTTGGTGTGGGCTTTGGCTGGCCTCATTTACTGACCCGTATTTTGCAGGTTTCCAGTGAGGCTGACAGAAATATTGCCGGTTCATCCATTACAACGGTTCAGTTGTTTGCTACTGCATTCGGCTCTGCACTGGCCGGAATGGTGACCAATATCTTCGGGTTTTATCAGCCGGGTGGTCTGGAAGGAGCCGCCTCTGCTTCTCACTGGCTCTTTTTACTTTTTGCTGTTGCGCCCATACTGGCACTATTTACTGCATGGAAATCAGCAAAGATTACCGCGGAGAGCCGATAGAAACAGGTTATCACCGCAGGCACAGCCTGAAATCCATTACGTATATGATTGCTACATTGGCTTTCCTCAGAAAAGCCAATGTAGGCGAAATAGCGCTATTTCCCAACTTCGTGCCATATTAAATCCGGCATTATTGGGTAAATTATTTAGATAATTACGGTATTAGACGTCAAAGGAAAGATAAATATAATATATTGCTGCGATATATTAGAAAATAAACCTAAGGATATTTGATGTTCATGATTTTCAGCCAACCAACGGATGGTTTTAGTACCAGCAAGACATCCCTCCAAAGATACAGCTACTCAATAATAAAACATATTGTTATCCTATTTACGCTGCTTTTGTGCATAAACAGTGTATCCGCAAAAGAAGTTCGACAGGAAACGAAGCTCGTTGAAGTTCCGGCTCTTAGCCAGAGTGTTACAGATATACCCAATGTCCTGACGAAGAATGAACATCAACGACTGACCCGTCAGCTGGAAAAACTGCGTTCGGAATATAAAGTACAAATGGCGGTTTTGATTGTACCAACGATAGGAAGCGATAGCGTTGAAACCTTTTCTTCCCGCGTATTTGCTGAATGGAAGTTAGGTAGTCAACAGCGTAATGATGGCATTCTGTTTTTGGTGGCATACGATGACCACAAAATGCGTATTACTATTGGTTCTGGCCTCACAAAGCCGCTGCCGGATTCAAAGGTAGCAAATATTCTGAGTAAGGATGCAAAACCGGCCTTCAAAGAGGGTGACTATTACGAAGGGATACGTACCAGTATTGATTCCATTGGTGTATTGATAAAAAACGCAGGGCAAGAGAAAACACCGCAGGGTGTATCGAACATTGCTGGCGATAACGACAATATTTTAGATAACGTATCATCAGGTGAAGACTTTTCGGCTCCGTTGATCCTCTGGCTGCTTGGTATGGTAGTTTTGCCATTGGTGGTGTTCCGTACAGGTGGCTGGTTTAAACGTTTTCTCAAATGTGCCTCAACAGTCGCTGTTATTACGTTTGTACTCAGTCTGGTAGGTGTATTTCCTTCTCTTCCTCTGGGATATTATCTGCTGATTTTCTTCCTGCCAGTTATTCTGGTGTTAATTGTGCTCTTTTTCGGTGCATCGCTGGTGGGAGGATTATTTAAACGCCTCTTTGGTGGTGCGGGTTCGGCATCTCCTGTTAGTCGTTCCGATATATTCGTCGAAAATGCAGAACTTTCTGATAATAAAGATATTTTCACTGGTGGTGGCGGTAAGAGTGATAATAAAGGCGCCTCAGATAGCTGGTGATTTATTTGGTTAGGAATACAGCATTGATGAATAACTGTAATTTATCTACTGTTGGGATATGAAATTTTTATTTTTGTGATCTTAGCCAAAATAAGTAGATAAAAGCTCTTTTTTTTTTGCTTTTTTCGGGAAGCTGTCAAGAGAATATAAAGGGTTATTTTTAGTCAGTCATATTTTATGGCTGGCTAAAATAAATTTTTTACATTTTCTTTTTTACAAAAAGGGCATGGATATGAAAAAAGTTTTTTTGTTGTCTTTGCTTACATCAGGATTGGTGGTGGGTTCTTTTGCTTATGCTGATTCACAAAACGCTTCCATTGGGTATGCACAAAGTAAAGTAAAAAATTTCAAAGATATTAAAGGGGTAAATCTCAAATATCGATATGAATGGGATGATCCTGTCAGTGTTATTGGCTCTTTGACCTATATGGCAGGCAAGGGGGGTTTATCTAATAAATCAGTAACAAAAGAGCTGACAAAACATAAAGGTGATATTAAATACACCTCATTCCTTGTTGGCCCGGCTTACCGAATACATCCTCAGGTGAGTTTGTATGGCTTAGTGGGTTTGGCTTATACCAATGCTAAGATTAATTACGAGCATGATGAAGGTCGCGGTCATGTATCCAAGAAAAAAAGCTCGTTTGCGTATGGTGCCGGTGTTGAAATTAATCCCATAGATGATTTCGTGATCAACTTGGGCTATGAAGGTACTACGTTCAAAATGGCGGATATGAACAGCCCTATTAATGGATTTAATCTTGGAGTAGGTTACAGATTTTAAGCCCGATATTTTCCCCGCCATCTGGCGGGGAACTATTAATATTGAGGTATAGTGTGCTTCAATTCAATCTTAGGGGAATCTGGTCAATATCGCCCAGAGCTGCTTAGCTGTCACGAATATGATTAATATTCCGATTTATTTCATGGCGTATCTTGTTCGCAAATATTTCTTTTTCCTGTAATGTCATTTTCTGTTCATACTTGCTAAAGAAATCATCCGGTGAATTAAACAGACCTAAATCCTGTACAATTCCGGCCTGTTGAATATACGTGCTATTATCTCCATGCCATTCAACAGGAGCATTAGCTAAATCATCAATCGCCACACCATAGCCTACAAAGTTTCCTTTATGAGTTGCGTATTTTTTCTGTAGCGAAGTAAGATAGCCTTTATCTAAAATGATACCTTCAAAGTTTAGCCATTGCCCATTAATATAAACTTCAACCCATGTATGATAAATCTCCTGCGGAGCCATTTCATATATTTCCCCCTGCATAATTCCGTATTGTAGTGATTTATCAATGGTAAAGCCGTGTAAGCGACAGGGAAGGCCTAGCGCACGAAGGAGAGCCATAAATAAAATAGATTTGGTATTACACTGACCATAACCCGCATGTAAGATTTTTGATGCTGTAAGTGAATCATCCTCATTAAATCCAAAAGTAATATCATCTTTAACAAAATTATAAATTGCTTTTATTTTTTCAGTCTGAGTCAGGTTTAACCAGCCTTTCTCGGTAATTAAATGCTGAATATTTGTGGCATAAAAATCTAATAAAGGTGTGCATGAAAGATACTGTTTCATTACCTATTTTCTCCTCGTTCAAATTACTTAAGACTAAAAAATTTATGAGGAGAAAACTTTCAAAAATCCGCTGATTTTTTTCGCGAAGCTTGGTTTTATACCCATCAACTTTCTGGCTGTGGAGGAAAGATGTGAAGCACTATCAAAACCACATTGCACGGCAGCATCTGTTACTTTTTTACCTTTGGCAATTAAAAATAGAGCATTAATAAGCTGGTGAAAAAGAATATAACTTTTTAGATTCCCCCCTGTTTTTTCAGAAAAAAGATGTGATAAACGACTTGGGGAAAGAGGTATTTTTGCTGATATATCAAGGACACTATGATAGGTTTTTTGTGAAAAAATTAGGTGTCCTAATATAGCTTTTAAACGGTTATCACCTATTGTGTGATTAAGATTGCAAGTTTGTGTCAGTATCTTTTTATGTAGATTATCCCAGTGTACGAGATAAGTTTTTTCCTGCAATGAAGTGTATTGAGCTGATATTGCCTTACACACGGATGCCAATTTATTGTAATCCAATACTATATAATTGATTTCTCCATTGATTAACTGATGTTTTAAACACAATCCTAAAGGAGATGTGTGGTTAATCAATGTCAGCCAATAAAACCTGTTATTCAATGTAACATCATGAATGACATCGCTATTAATTAAAATCGATTTAGTTTGTAAAGTTTGCCCAGAAATAGTAACCGTTATGGGTTTGTCATCTAAGGAAATCAGTAATTGCAGAAAAGTGTGTTTATGAGCATTAGTATCAATATCTGTTCCGATGAGTGTTAGATGATCTTCAGCAGCAAATGCTGTTACAACAAATGGAACAGAAGACATACTTTATTATTCCTTAGTAGAGTGTATTTATATGATGGGCATTATCCATAAATAGTAACCATAAGTTTATTACCATAAAATGCGGCACGAACTATCAGAAAGAAGCCATTCGTGCCGTGGTATTTTCAGGTTGATCCACTAATAACGCTGCTCAGATTGCCTGCTATTAATGTAAGAAAAACAAAGCACTCCTATTGCCAGAACCAGACAATAAACGATAATCGGCCAGGTAGTGGTATTGGAAAAAAGTGTAATAGTGAGCGTTCCACCGATTCCCAACAACACTCCACCCAGACAGGAGTAGAATGCCGTTACCGTTCCGGCCATATGATCAAAACCCTGTAGTGCACCATTAGGTGCGACTGTAATTGCGATAGCGACTCCAACTCCGACAAGCCACATCGGGATAATGAAACCAAATACTGAATTAGGTATGAAAGTTTCTCCGGCTGATAACAACAATGCTCCTGCTATCAGGCAAAACATACCCATTCGTAACGTATTCAGTAGTCCCCAACGGACGATCAAATTTCCCACATTTCGTGCTGCCACCATCATTGCGATAGCTACCGTGGCAAACAGCAAACTGAAAGTAGTTTGTGATAATCCCTGCCGGTTCATCATTACCCATGGAGCGGTTGAAAAGAAGACGAAGAAGCTCCCCAGACCCGCACTGTAGCAGAATGTGTACAGCCAGAAATTCATGCTTTTTACAGGAAGAAGTAGCTGCGACCATTTTAATGCGGCCGTCCTTTGTTGCCGGGTTTCTGGGCAGAATATCCCGTACACAATAACCGTAGCTGCCATCGCAATTCCCAATAAAACAAAAATTGCGCGCCAACCCAGCCAGACATCAACCAGTGTTCCGAACAAAGGCGCTATAGCCGGAACCATGGCAAGCATAGAGCCGAGCAATCCATAGATAACGTTGATTTCTTTGCAGCCAGAATAAATATCGCGCACAGCGGCGAACATCGCTACGAGACACGCTGAAGCTCCACAGGCCTGAATAATTCTGAAACCCAAAAAAATTTCTGGTGATGAAGTGATGGCAAGGCCGAATGAAGCTAACGTGTAAACAACGCCACCACTAAGTAAAACCGGGCGGCGACCGAATCTGTCTGACAGTGGGCCAAAGAGAAGCTGACCGACTCCAAACAGGATCATGTATATCGTCAACGTCAGTTGGATTGTTCCTGCTCCGGCCCCAAGTGCATCAGCAATGAAAGGCATTACGGGCAGATACATATCCATCGCCAGCGATGGCAGTATATTAAATGGAGATAACAATAATATTGTGGCGGTAAGAGAATATTGCCAGGAAAAATCTTTTGTGTGCACGAATCCATCTCCTAAAGTTAAGGATTTGGCGGCGTGCTCATAGAATTGATAGGTTCTTGAGGACGCCGCAACAATCGAAAAAACGAGGATTGTTGCGGCTTATCTATCTGTTGTGTATTCGTTGACCATTCTCATCGGGTTATCCTGTTAATTTGAGAGATAAAGAGTCTTAAATTACGATGGATACTTTATAGACGATAATTCATTTTTTCTAACTATTTTTATCTAATTGTGATGGGAGCGGCATTTATCTGTTCGTCATGATGTGGTTGTAAATTCTGCTGCAATAATTCAACGCACTCCTGTGCACCACGTTTAAGCACATTTCCTTTCAGGCTCACAACATGTATAGGTAATACTAATCCATTTTTTGTATTACGGAATTCCAGTTGTTTCAGTGATCCATCAATTAATTTTTCTTTAATGAGAGAGTAAGGAAGATTTCCCCATCCCATACCTGCTTCAACCAGACCGAGTGCCATCGAAAAATTATCCGTGCGCCAGTATTTAGTTGCGACCTGAGTACGAAGATCACTTGGTTCACGATGATGACTGGCAATAATAATCTGCCGGGTTTGGACTAGATCCTCAATATAAAGGGAAGTCTGATGAGATAAAGAGGGGTGGGATGATGAGATTGTTGCAATAAATGATTCATGACCAATGCAATAAATTTGTTCCTGTGGGTTAACATGTAATCCGCCAAAAACTAATGCCAATTGAATACGATTCTGATGTAGTAAAGGCAGGATATCGTCCTGAGGAGCGGTAATAATCTCAACATTCATTAATGGATAACGTTGATTAATTGTATGTAAAGCGAGGAATAATTTTTGTGGATTAACCCCCGTAGATACACCAATAGTGAGTGTACTCTCGACTCCTTGCGTCAATTCATGTGAAAAAACATTAAGCTGTCGTAAGTTATCGACAATCTCCCTCGCGTAAGGAGCCAACGTTTTTGCTTTCTCAGTCGGTATTGGCTCCCGGCTCTTTCGATCAAATAAGGCAAATCCCAACTCCGCTTCAAGATTAGCAATTGCCATGCTAACCGCAGAGGGAACCCGGTGTAGTGCTCTGGCTGCGGCTGAAAATGAGCCTTTATCTAATACTGTCAGGAACACGAGCAAGTTGTCACTGGTGAATGGCATATCTAACCTTTCAATAAAACTGATAATAGTTAACTTTTATTATCACGTTTATTGATTTAACTTGCCAGTTTCAAAATCACAGCACAAAAACAGGTTTCGAATAAAATATGCAGGGCATTAAACGTAAAGTGGTTTTCATTACTGCTTATGAAGTTATCGGCTGGATGATTTCATCGCTGACACTCGCTTTCTTATCCGGTAATTCGGCGGGTGTTACAGGTCCACTGGCGCTGGTCATTACAACCATTGCGGTCAGTTGGAATTTTATCTTCAATACATTGTTTGAATTCTGGGAATTGCGTCAGCAATCACGGATCCGGACATTCCAGCGTAGAGTCGTACATGCTGTTTTATTTCAGTTAACTTTGGTTATCTTCTTAATCCCGCTTATTGCATGGTGGCTTTCAATCAGCTTGCTTCAGGCGCTCATACTGGATTTCGCACTGATTATTTTCATCCCTATTTATACGTTCTTTTTTAACTGGGCTTTTGACAAAATTTTCGGATTGCCCAAATCCGCGCTTCCACAGGAAGAAAGCGTGCTTCGTTAGGATAACAAAAGCCAGTAATACTCAGATATTACTGGCTTTGTGAAATGTTGTGAGAGGTTATGAAACACTATTCAATATTTTGAATCTGCTCACGCATCTGCTCAATCAACACCTTCAACTCAATCGCAGAATTTGTCACATCGGCATTAATTGATTTTGATGCCAGCGTATTCGACTCGCGGTTAAATTCCTGCATCATGAAGTCCAGCCGACGACCGACAGCTTCTTTCTTTTTCAGAATATTACGTGTTTCTTTGATATGCGCGTCTAAACGATCCAGCTCTTCCGCCACATCAATACGTTGAGCTAACAAGATAAGCTCTTGCTCAAGACGGTTATTTTCTAATTGAATTTGGGCTTCTTCCAGCTTAGTTTGTAAACGTTCTCTTTGCCATTGCAGGATGGCCGGCATCTGTTCACGAACTTTACCCACTTCTACTGTTACGGCATCTAAGCGCTTCTCGATCAGCGCCTTAAGTGCCTGACCTTCAGTTTCACGGCTTTGGATAAAGGCATCCAGTGCCAAATCGAGTTCTGCCAGCAGTTGTGCGCTGATGGCATCCAGATCCTGTTCTTCGGCAGACATTACACCCGGCCAGCGCAGGATATCGACAGGGTTGATTTCCCCTTCGTTGCTCTGTTGTTTAATCCAGCCAGCGGCTTCAACGAGCTGTTTTGCCAGATTTTCATTAAGAATCAGTGTGCCCTGAGTGCGGGTATCCAGTTCAAAGCGCAGGTTACACTCCACTTTGCCGCGAGTCAGGCGGGAACGAATACGCTCACGGATGACGGGTTCCAGACTTCTGAATTGCTCCGGCAGACGAATGTAAGTTTCCAGGTAACGTTGATTGACAGAACGCAGTTCCCAGGCCGCGTTTCCCCAGTCTCCCTTGATATCTCGCCGCGCAAAAGCGGTCATGCTACGGATCATAACTCATTCCCAATTTATAAAATGATGAAAGATTATAACGCTCCATGCAGATGCAGGATAGGCATTCGCCACGTTAGGCCGTATAATGCGCCCCCAATAAAGTATTAACAGCGGAGAGAACACTATGAGCCAGATAGGAATGCGTCCGGCAGGAAGAGCGGTAGAGCAGGTTCGTCCTATTACAATCACCCGTAATTACACTAAACATGCGGAAGGCTCAGTTCTGGTTGAGTTCGGGGATACCAAGGTGTTATGTAATGCCTCCGTTGAAGAAGGGATCCCCCGTTTCCTGAAAGGTCAGGGGCAGGGCTGGATCACAGCAGAATATGGGATGTTGCCGCGGGCGACAAATACCCGCAATGCCCGTGAAGCAGCAAGAGGCAAGCAGACTGGCCGTACAATGGAAATCCAGCGTCTGATTGCCCGTTCATTGCGTGCGGCAGTCGATTTGAAAAAGCTGGGCGAATTTACTATCACGCTGGACTGTGATGTTATTCAGGCAGATGGCGGCACGCGTACTGCCGCGATTTCCGGCGCATGTGTGGCTCTGGTAGATGCACTGAATAAACTGGTTGCTGATGGCAAACTGAAAGAAAGCCCGCTTAAGTCAATGGTAGCAGCTGTTTCTGTTGGTATTGTTGAAGGTGAAGGCCGTTGTGATTTGGAGTATGTAGAAGACTCTGCGGCTGAAACTGATATGAACGTCGTCATGATGGATGATGGCCGGATGATTGAAGTTCAGGGCACGGCAGAAGGTGAACCATTCAGCCATGATGAACTGCTCTCATTGCTTTCCCTTGCAAAAGGGGGATTGGAAACTATTTTTGCGGCGCAGCGAGATGCGCTAGAAAAGTAAATAGATCAGGCGGCTGAAGAGTCGCCTTTTTTATGTCTGTAATTTGCTTTATAGCTGTAATAACAGCGACAAGAATGATAATAATGCACAAAAGGAGAAACCCATGAAAGCCTATCAGCGCGAATTTATTGAACTGGCACTGAAAAAACAAGTGCTGAAATTTGGCGAGTTTACGCTGAAATCCGGTCGTAAGAGCCCATATTTTTTCAATGCGGGTCTTTTTAATACCGGGCGTGATTTGGCATTGATTGGTTGTTTTTATGCTGCAGCGTTGCAGGATAGTGGTATCCCGTGTGATCTGCTGTTCGGGCCAGCCTATAAAGGGATCCCTATCGCAACGACAACCGCTGTAGCATTGGCGGAACATCATGATATTGATATGCCTTATTGCTTTAACCGCAAAGAAGCGAAAGATCATGGGGAAGGCGGAACGCTGGTCGGTAGTCCACTGCAAGGCAGAGTCGTAGTGGTAGATGATGTGATAACCGCCGGAACTGCGATTCGTGAATCGATGGAAATCATCAAACAACATGGTGCAACGTTATCTGGCGTTATTTTGTGTCTGGATCGTCAGGAGCGCGGGCGGGAAACACTTTCAGCAATTCAGGAAGTTGAACGTGATTACCATTGTCAGGTCTTCTCTATCATTACTTTAAATGATTTGATCACTTATCTGCGGGAAAATCCGGAAATGCAGTCTCATTTGGAAGCGGTGGAAGCTTACCGTTGCGAGTATGGTATCTGATTGATAAGTTCTGCCGTAATAGCAGGCTAAAAAAAATCCCTCGCCCAATGGTGGGCGGGGTGAGTAGTAGAAATAACATTCCGTATATAATATGGCTGGAATGTCATTACTGAGCGATTGGGTAGTCAACTCAGCTAGCCAAATCATGTTAACACAAATTAATGTAAAAAAACGCCTGTTCTCACATTTCTATCATGAAAAGTGGTAAGCGTGATTTATTGTAATTGCGTTAATATCAAAGGCCAGCGCACTTCAAATTCTTTCGTTGGTCGATAACGAAATTCAGAGCGAACGAAGCGAGAGAGCATTCCTTCACAAAAAGCCAGCAATTGTGATGCCAGCACGGTTTCATCATAACTGAAACCCTGACCATCCCGTATTTTCTTCTCTTTTAAGATCTGGCGAAGCTGTACTTCAATGCGTTCAAACAGCTGGTTAATGCGGCTTTGTAGCTTGTCCTGCTCAAACATCAGGGCATGGCCTGTCATGATACGGGTCAGCCCCGGGTTTTTTTCTGCAAAGCCTAAAATCAGCATCAGGATTAACCGGAGTCGGGGAATAGTCTCTTTTTCATCCTGTAGGATGAGATTGATACGTGAAATCAAAGAGTCTTCAATGAACTCGATCAGGCTGTCAAACATCCGGGTTTTGCTTGGAAAATGACGATAAAGTGCGGCTTCAGAAACACCGACGTTGGCGGCAAGTTTTGCTGTGGTAATACGCTGGCTGCCATCGCTGGATTCAAGCATATGTGCCAGTGCCTGCAAGATTTCTTCACGTCTGTTTTTCTTTTTTGTACGTTCTATTTCTGCCATGTCTGGTAATACCCCTGCTAAGACAGCAAAATATCTATACCTTTCGCCTTTCAAGCTGCGTCTTTGTTGGCTGCATTCATTCACCCCGGTCACATAGTTATCTATGCTCCCGGGGATTACTGAGAGGCTCCTGCCTCTCACCGGAGGCCAGCCTTTGGCTGGGAAAATTCGTTCCCGACGAATTTGTCATTCCCTTGCCGCCGCGATGCAACTTGAAATCCATTGGGTATAAATCGAAACTCAAAACTGATTGGGTATACATTTTGCCCATGCAAAGATGGGCAAAAATATAAAAGTGGTTTGATGGTATCAGGCGTTAGGAAAATTATTGACGACCGGAATGACCAAAACCACCACTGCCACGTTCACTGCTTTCAAAATCTTCTACCAAGTTAAACTCAGCCTGAACAACGGGAACAATCACCATTTGTGCAATGCGTTCACCCGGTTCAATGACGAAGGTTTTATCTCCGCGGTTCCAGACAGAAACCATCAGTTGCCCCTGATAATCAGAGTCAATCAGCCCGACCAGATTACCCAGTACTACCCCGTGTTTATGGCCCAGACCAGAGCGGGGAAGGATGACAGCAGCGAGTTGTTCATCCGCGATATGGATAGCCAGCCCCGTGGGAAGAAGTTCAGTCTGACCGGGAGCCAGTTCCACTGCATTATCCAGACAAGCACGTAAATCTAAACCCGCAGAACCAGGAGTAGCGTAAGTCGGTAAAGGAAATTCTTGTCCGATGCGGGGATCAAGGATTTTAACGTCGATTTTTTTCATCATAGCGTTTGAATATCTCGTCTAATAAGCGGTGGCTGAGTTGTAATTTATCACAGTGTGGTAAATTAATGCTGCCATCATGCCAGAACAGCTGTAATGCGTTGGTATCACTGTTAAAGCCGTGTTCAGCCAGCGATACATCATTCGCGCAAATCAGGTCCAGATTCTTCTGCCTGAGTTTTCCGCGGGCGTATTCTTCCACATTCCGGGTTTCGGCTGCAAATCCAACGACAAAGGGGCGATGTTTTTCCATTGCCGCAACACTCGCTACGATGTCAGGATTTTTAACTAATGTATAGGTGATTTCATCACCCTGTTTCTTGAGTTTTTCAGTTGCAGTCTGCTTGAAGCGATAATCAGAGACGGCAGCACAGCCGATGAAAATATGCTGTGAAGCAGCGGTTTCCTGTACTTGTTTGTGCATTTCCAGTGCGCTGGTGACATCAATACGTTTGACGTTTAGAGGCGTCGGCAAATTAACAGGGCCGGTAATCAACGTGACTTCCGCACCACGTTCTGCCGCTGCCTGAGCGATAGAAAAGCCCATTTTTCCGGAGCTATGATTAGTAATAAAACGGACAGGATCTAATGCCTCACGAGTCGGGCCGGCAGTAATTGTGATTTGAAGGCCCGCCAAATCTCTGACAGGGTTTAAGTGCTGAGTGGCCCGCTCGACAATCTCCGTCGGTTCAATCATTCTTCCCGGCCCTACATCACCACAGGCCTGACTGCCTTCATCCGGACCCCAAATCAGCACATTACGCTCTCTTAGTATGTTGAGATTATGCTGAGTAGCTTTGGCCCGGTACATTTGCTGGTTCATTGCAGGAACAACTGCCAGAGGTGCTGCTGAAGCCAGGCAAATAGTCGTTACTAAATCGTTTGCCATACCAGCACTTAAACGGGCCAGCAGATCGGCGGTAGCAGGGGCAAGAATGATCAGGTCAGCCCATTTCGCCAGTTCAATATGCCCCATAGCCGCTTCTGCCGCTGGGTCTAAAAGATCATCAGAAACCGGATGGCCTGAGACGGCCTGTAATGTCAGAGGAGTAATAAAAGCTTCTGCTGCTGATGTCATTACTACGCGCACTTGTGCACCGCAGTCGCGTAAACGACGTACTAGCTCCGCTGTTTTATAAGCAGCAATACCGCCACTGATACCGAGCACAATCTGTTTACCAAAAAGTTGCTTACCAGAAAGTTCGTTGCCGGAAAGTCCTGCCATTCTGATTGTCCACCTGTAAGTTACGATTACCAAGATTCTATCATAAGAAAATAAGGTACTGAGAATATGGCGTTGAGAACGCCTCTGTTTTGTGATGACTAAATGACAAGTTTGCGAAGCGTTACGCAAAGCATAAGAATGGCTCTGGCGGTCGTTTTTTCATCATGAGATATTGGCGATGTGAGTATCGGCGGTATGCGCCATGATGGCTGTTCACCAGACACAGGATAAGTAAAAGGGGGAGAGAATGGATATCACGATGGTGGAAAAAAGCGATGAAGTGAATTCAGATCTTGCTCCCCGGGAGAAACTACTGGCATATGGTGCAGTTGCTCTGACGGATGCAGAGCTGTTAGCGATATTTTTACGTACAGGGGCCAGAGGTGTGCCTGTTGTACAAATGGCAGAGCATCTATTGCAATCATTCGGTTCTCTGTACCATCTGCTTTCAGCTGATTATGCTGATTTTTGCTCACATAAAGGCATGGGATTATGCAAATACGTGCAGTTACAGGCAGTTTCTGAACTGGCAAAGCGTTTCTTCTCCAGCCAATTTATCCATGAAGATGTGATGAGCAGCCCGGTCGCCACCCAAAATTATTTGCAGGATTTATTATCCTGGCAGGATCGGGAGATTTTTGTCGTCCTGTTTTTGACAAATCAGCATAAAGTCATTTGTCATGATGAAATGTTTAAAGGAACGATAAACAAAGTTGAAGTCCACCCGCGTGAAATTGTAAAACAGGCAGTTAAAGTAAATGCTGCATCAATTATCCTGGCCCATAATCATCCTTCCGGTAACCCGGAACCCAGTCTGGCGGACAAACTGGTAACAGAAAAAATCATTGAGGCTTGTGATTTAATCGGGGTTAAAGTTTTAGATCATATTGTTATTGGCAAACAATATTGTGTTTCATTTGTAGAAAGAGGCTGGATTTAATACGGTTTTTGTACGAACCGATCAGATCTTAGCTGTTCGGGACTTGAGCATCGGCGAATGAGGGCGTATACTACGCCACCTTTGAGGATCTTGGGCCTGGCGAGAAGAGCCTATCTCAGTGAATTTTTTGCTGAGAGATTGTGAGTCTTTTCAGCAACGTTTTTTATCAGTAAAGAAAATTTGCTGAGATGGGCTCCTAAGCCTGACGAGGCGGCCATACCCAATACAAAGCTCGAGCTGAATTGATTTTTGGAGAATAGACATGTCCCGAGTCTGCCAAGTTACTGGCAAGCGTCCTGTGAGTGGTAATAACCGCTCTCACGCATTAAATGCGACCAAGCGTCGTTTTCTGCCTAACCTGCACTCTCACCGTTTCTGGGTTGAGTCTGAGAAGCGTTTTGTAACTCTGCGTGTAACTGCTAAAGGTATGCGTGTGATCGACAAAAAGGGTATCGATACAGTTCTTGCTGAACTGCGTGCCCGCGGTGAGAAATACTAAGGAGCTGAAAAATGGCTAAAGGTATTCGCGATAAAATTAAGCTGGTCTCTTCTGCTGGTACTGGTCACTTCTATACCACTACGAAGAACAAGCGTACTATGCCTGAAAAACTGGAAATGAAAAAGTTTGATCCAGTTGTTCGTCAGCATGTAATGTACAAAGAAGCTAAAATTAAATAATTTTAGTGGATTGAAAAAGCCCAGCAATTTGCTGGGCTTTTTTATGCCTGATGTCATTGAAACCTTCATATATTTAGACGGATACGGTTACTCGTGAACGTAAACAGTCGTTCAGTTATACTACGTTTTTTTGATATATGAATCGTCAGGTATGACTCTGAAAATGACTAGAAAAACCTTAAATATCTTACACACAGAATCATCATGTGGTTGGGGAGGGCAGGAGATTCGTATTCTGACGGAATCTCAGGGTATGATGCGCCGTGGGCATCATGTGGTTATCGTTTGCTGTCCTACTTCTACACTCTATCGTGAGGCCCACCATTATGGAGTTCCTGTTGTGGCGTTGCCGATTGAAAAAAAACGCTTCTCATGTTTTACAGCAATGCGCCGCTGGTTAAAGGCTGAAGGCCACCGGTTTGATGTCATTAACACCCACAGTTCGACCGATTCCTGGCTGGTAGCCGCGGCGAGTGCCACATTAAAGGGCATGCCCCCGATAGTCCGGACCCGACATGTTTCCACTAATGTTTCAACTTCCATAGCGACCCGCTGGCTTTATTTAAAATCTTGCCGTCATATCGTGACGACGGGAGAAAAATTGCGCCAATCCCTGCACACAAACAATCGCTACCCTTTATCCCATATGACATCTGTTCCCACCGGAATTGATCTGACCCGTTTTCATCCTGAAGATAAACAGGAGTGCCGTCAACGTATTGGAATTGCAGATAAACCGACAATAGGGATTGTGGCAACAATGCGAACCTGGAAGGGGCACCGCTATCTGTTGGATAGCTGGAAAGCTCTCCATCAACGTTATCCGGAGTGGCAATTACTGTTTGTCGGCGATGGGCCACAGCGAAAAAATCTTGAACCATGGGTTAAGCAGGAAGGCCTGACGGATAGCGTTATCTTTCTTGGCAATCGGCAGGATGTACCGGACTGTTTAAACTCAATGGATATTTTTGCATTGCCTTCTTTTGGTAACGAAGGAGTGCCGCAAGGTATTATGCAGGCAATGGCCTGTGGTTTACCGGTCATATCGACATCGGTTGGCGCGATTTCTGAGGCTGTGATTGATGGTGAAACTGGCTATATTATCGAGCCTAAGTGTGTCGAACAATTAACTAATAAGTTAGAATTGCTAATAAGAAATGCAGAACTACGTTTACAGATGGGAGAGGCTTCACTGAAGCAGGCAATAGCTGAATTTGGTATGGATAATATGCTGGATAAAATGGAATCTATATTTATTACCAGTGGCAGAAAATAGTAATTTATGCTCTTATCATTGCTTTATCAAATGCTGTACGAATTATTATATTAAAGCAAAACTGATAGTTAATTTCACCAATACATATTAAATAACCTTGACCTCGGCTCTTTTGAGTAATCTCTTTAATGGATAATTTTATAATTCATCATTATGCAGCCTAAAAATATTTTGATCATCAATATTGCACGTTTTGGCGATACATTACTCGTCACACCAGTGATTCGAGCTTTGAAACTAAACTGGCCGGAAGCCAATATTGATGTATTGGCGCATAAAAGAACAAAAGAGATTCTTGAGAATATTGATGAAATCAATTCAATAATTGCTTTTTCAAAAACAAAAGCGAAGTGGAGAGGATGGTTTTCTCGTCATAGCTATGATTTGGCTCTGGTATATAGTAATGATAAGCCATTGTTACAATATGCCAGAAGAAAAGCGAATGTCGTTGTTTGTTTTTCTGATCATTCCCGCCAAAATTTAAATGAATTATCTGTAGAAAAACCGCAAGAGCTTATGCAGGCTCAGCAGGAAAGAGCGTTATTAGCAAATGCCCTTGGGATAGAGATTCATGACTGGCGTTTGAAATATTGCGTGAGTCCGAGTGAAGCAGAGTATGCCCACTCTTTTTTACATCTCCACGGGTTTGAAGATAAATTAAGGATTGGCTTCCAGTTACAGAGTTTTCCAGCGAAATCTTATCGTGACTGGCCGGTAGACTCTTTTCATGAACTAGCTGAACGAATTTATGCTCATTACCCGTCAGTTTCTATTTTACTACTGGGCAGTCAGGATAGTGCTGAAGTGGCAGAACGCTTGTCTGAGCAATTAGGCACACAAAGGTGTATATCTTTGGCTGGAAAAACGACGATGCGTCAAAACGCGGCGATTATAAGTCAACTGAGTTTATATGTTGGTGTTGATACGGGAACAACGCATTTGGCCGGAGCATTGGGGATACCAATGGTTGCTATGTACCATAGCTTTCATCCCGGTCGCTTTCTTGCTCCACAACAGCATGCAAAATTGGCTGTCATCGAGCATCCGGTGGATTATCGTCAGGCAACTCGCGAAGATCATATGTCAGATATATCGGTGGAACAGGTCTGGCAATCAGTGAAAAGCATATTGGAAGCCGAAGACTAAAGGATAATAAAAACGATGAAAATAGGGTTTATTGATGTCACCGTGACGATGTCCTATGGTGGTATTCAGACCGCAGTTTGGGAGCTAGCGAAGGCGTTGACTGATGCAGGGCATGAGATCCATATTTTCGGAGGTACAGGGGATAGTAAACCAGAATTGGGCAATCGAAATATTCGGATCCATACTTTCCCATTTATCCCCAGAGAACGTGTAATCAATATCGGTCGTCGCTTTCAGCGAATTGTTGAACGTTACTCGTTTGCCCGTCATGCCCGTGAAGCGGTGATAGCGGAAAATTTTGACTGGGTCATACTGACAAAACCTTTTGATTTTTTCTGGCCCAGAATGATGCCAACTCATTCCCGTACTAAGTTTTGTTATATGAGCGGGGGAACCAGCTTTTTTAAAGGTGATCGGCTGTTAGGGAAAAAAATATCAGCCTGGGCCGCCTGTAGCCATTTTAATGGTTGGCAGATTCAGCATCATTTCAAACAATTTCCAAATGTTATCTACAATGGAGTAGATATTGATAAATTTAAACCCGCTCATTCTGATATCAGGAGCAAGCTGGGGATCCATGAAAATACGTTTTTGCTGACTTTTGCTGGCCGCTTAGTGGGCTGGAAAGGTATGAAAGTTGCTATCAAGGCAATGGCCTTGCTGCGAGATAAGGATGTTAAATTATTAATTATTGGCGCAGGTGAAGAACTAAAGCAACTTGAAAGAAAAGTTGCTGAGTTAAGATTAGAACAATCAGTGATTTTCCATCCTCCTGTTAGCCATGACCAATTACCTGAGTTTTATGCCGCAGGGGATGCCGGGATATTTCCGAGTATTGGCGATGAAGCATTCGGTATTACTATTGCAGAGGCAATGGCATGCGGACGCCCTGTTATTGCCAGTTATATCGGTGGAATACCTGAAGTGGTGGGAAATGAAAACCAGTCTGGTATTCTGGTCGCACCGGGTAATGAGACGGCTATTGCCGGAGCCGTTAATCATCTCCTTTCTTTACCGGATAGAGGAAAAGATATGGGGAAACGTGCTCGTCAGAGAATAGAATCCCTGTATACCTGGGAGCATTCTGCAAACCGTTTATTAGACACTATAAAAAAATAATGAAGATTGCTTATATTGACCCTTACCCTGTACCTGATTTTCGAGTTGCTTCACTGCAAATTTTGCAGAATGTGGATGCTTTTGCTCGTCAGGGGCACGAGGTTTGTTTGATTACACCTGCTGGCCAAAATGATGTCGAGGAGATCCTCGGCAGAAAATTACCGTCCTCTGTTGAATTAATTGCTTTGCGTGATATGCGGCGTAGATGGTATTTTCCTGTCAACACGCAAAAATTATTTTATTTTCAGGTTTCCTGCTGGTTGCGAAAACATAAGATAGATGCCATTTTTACTCGCAATATTAAGATGGCTAATTATCTGTTGCACAAACATCCTGATATTCCCCATTTCTTTGAAAGCCATGAAATTTTTTCTCAGTCTTTTAAAGAATCCCGTGATTTGAATACCTATGTCAATAAACGCAAATACTCTAAACTGAGAAAAATTGAACAGCACGTTTATCAGCGTGCCAGAGCTGTTTTTGTGCTGACTTCACTATTGCGTGATGATATTTATACAGAATATTGTGTAAAAACGCCGATTATTGTCGCGCCTGATGGTGTTGATCTGTTGGCAGTTGAAGAAACGAAAATGACTTCTTCTGGCAGGCAATATCAGAAAGGAGGAATAACACAGGTATTGTATCTGGGTAGTCTTCACCGCTGGAAAGGTGTACCGACTGCTATGAAATCGATGTGTTACCTAAATAATACGGTATTGAATATAGCTGGCGGAAATAGTGAGCAGATTGAGCAGCTAAAATTTGTAGCACAGCAGATTGGTGTCAGTGACAGAGTTAACTTTATGGGGTTTATCCACCCTAAAGATCGTTTTCGAGTCATTGCAGATAATGATATTTGCATCCTGCCGTTGACAAAAACCAGCATTGGTAGCCGTTATACTTCCCCCCTTAAACTTTTTGAATATATGGCAATGGGAAAACCCGTTGTTATTTCTGATTTTCCTTCCATTCGTGATGCTGTTGATGAGAAGTCAGTGAGTTTTGCCCACAGTGAAAACGCAGAAAGTTTTGCGCAACAGATTCAGTTATTAATTGATAACCCGGCTGAAATAGTGCTCAAAACGAAACACTCCCAGAGATTGGTTGAGGAGTATTTTAATTGGGATCAACGTGCAAAATTAATTATGCAGGAGATAGAGAAAAATCTTTCTTGAGTATAATCTGCTGAAATAGGTGCTGTAGAACGTTTATCCGAGGAGTAAATATGCCGGAGCTACCAGAGGTTGAAACCAGTCGCAGGGGAATTGAGCCACATTTAGCCGGAAATGTGATTCATTATGTTGAAGTACGAAACTCACGTTTGCGCTGGCCTGTTTCTGAGCAGATTATGAAGTTATCGGATAGCCGTGTAATCAGCGTGCAGCGCCGGGCAAAATATCTGCTGATAGAATTATCTGATGGATGGATTATTGTTCATCTGGGTATGTCCGGCAGTTTGCGTATTTTGCTGCATGACGCTCCTCCGGCAAAACATGATCATATCGATTTAGTGATGGCCGATGGCAAAATTCTTCGTTATACCGACCCACGGCGATTCGGTGCCTGGTTATGGAGTCAGAGCCTGGAAGAGTGCTCTGTATTGGCTCATTTAGGCCCTGAACCTCTGTCTGATTTGTTTGATGGCGAATATCTTTATACCCTTTCCCGCAACAAGAGAACGGCAATTAAGCCCTGGATAATGGATAACAAAGTGGTTGTTGGTGTGGGTAATATTTATGCCAATGAAGCTCTGTATGTTGCTCATATTTTGCCTGAACGCCCCGCGCATTCATTGACTCAGGAAGAAGCACATCTGCTGGCTGATACAATAAAGCAGATCTTGCGTCGTTCTATTGAGCAGGGAGGAACAACGCTGAAAGATTTTCTGCAATCGGATGGAAAACCGGGATATTTTGCGCAGGAGTTATTTGTTTACGGTAAGAAAGGTGAGTCTTGCCCAATGTGTGGTGAAAAAATTGACAGTATAAAACTGGGGCAAAGAAGCACATTTTTTTGTCGGCAATGCCAACATTGATTGTGCTTAGATCTGTACTTGGGGGGCGTAGGCGCCCCCGGAAAGATTAATTCGCTAGCTTCTTCAACATGGCTTGTGTAACCGGTTCTGGCAAGAATGATGAAACATCGCCATCATGACGGGCAACATCTTTAATCAAGGATGATGAGACAAAGGATAAATTTTGAGAAGGTAATAAGAAGACGCTTTCCAGCTCGGACATAAAATGCCGATTCATATTGGCAAGCTGCCATTCATATTCAAAATCAGAAATTGAACGAACACCACGAATTAAAATTGTCGCCTGCTGTTTTTTCGCAAAATTGGCCATCAATTCGCTGAACCCAGCGACTTCAACATTATCTAAATGAGAAGTTACTTCTGTTGCCAGCGCGACGCGTTCTTCGAGTGTAAACATAGGGTTTTTTCTGTCACTGTTGGCGATCGCCAGCAAAACATGGTCAAACATATTAGCTGCACGGGTCACAATATCGAGATGACCGTAAGTGATAGGATCAAAAGTACCGGGATAAATTGCTTTTTTTTTCATTGCCTTTGATTCTCTGTTTGGGTGAGTTCCCAGAGTGCTGCATATTTATTGAATGTATATTGAGCATTGACAACAGCTAATATTAACCCCTGTTTGCCATCAAGGAAACCTGCTCTTAGCAGCCATGTTTTAAAAAATGCGCCCAGAGTATGGCTGATAATAGAAGAATACCGGGTGGTTTTACCCTGTTCGTGGCGTTGTTTGGCCCAGTCTTTTGCGTAATTCAGTTGTTTCTGCTGGAACTCCATCAGATTGCGACAAGTTAAATGGCGTAAGTCACCTTTTAATGTCACAACACGGGCACCCTGAGTATCAAGTGATTCATGAACCTGATTATCGTTATATTGATAACGTTCACGGCAATAAAGGCGGGTGACTTTATCAGGATACCAGCCACTGTGCTTCATGAACCGGCTCATGAATAGGTTCAGGCGAGCGCAGGCATAGACTTTATTATCGTCAGGTGCTGCCAAAACCTGTTCAATTGAAGCTCTTAATTCCGGAGTAACCCGCTCATCGGTATCAATCATGAAGATGTAATCACCGTTGGCATAAGATTGCGCAAGTTGCCGTTGTGGACCGAAGCCTGGCCATTGTGTATTGGTGTATACTTTCGCACCCATCTCTGTGGCTATCTGGCAGGTAGTATCGGTACTGCCAGAGTCCAGAACGATAATTTCATCCGCCCAATCCACAGATAACAGGCAATCACCAATCAAATCAGCGGCATTTTTGGCAATCATCACAACGGACAGGCGTTTTCTCACACTCATTAATGGCTCCGTGGTGGGAGGTAGGGTTCCAGTAATTTTAACAAACGTTGCAATGCGCCCTGATTTTCATGTAGTACTTCGGCGGCGTGACGACCGTAATAAAGGCGGTAGTCTTCATCTATCAGTAGACTATTAACAGCACTACTTAAAGACGGGCTATCTGTCACCGTGATTAGGCCATCAGCTTTATTCAGCTTGGCACAGATATCTTTAAAATTGAATGTATGTGGGCCCATTATGACGGGGATTGCATGAGCGGCAGCTTCCAGAGGGTTATGACCACCGCGCTCAATTAAACTACCTCCGACAAAAGCTAAATCAGCGATACCGTACAAGAGCATCAGTTCACCCATCGTATCGCCGATAACAACCTGAATATTGGCATCAGGGATAGTGCCGGAACTCCTCAGTACTGACTTTAGCCCCACTTTTTGTGTTAATTCTTCTGCCTTAGCGAAGCGCTCAGGATGGCGTGGAACTAAAATTAACAGTAAATCAGGATGCTGTTTTAATAAATTTCGATGCGCATCCAGTATAATCGTTTCCTCACCCTCATGAGTACTGGTGGCGATCCATACGGGACGGTGTGCAGCCCATTGGCGACGAAGCGTAACGGCTTTGGCTGCCAGTTCTGGTGTAACAGAAATATCGAATTTAAGACTGCCTGTGACTGCCAGTTGGGTTCGTTTTAGTCCTAATTCAATAAAACGCTCACCATCTTCCTGATTTTGTGCTGCGATGAGTGTTATTTTATTTAGAATAGTTTTGATAAAACTGTTTATTTTCTGATACCCGGTAGCGGAACGTGCTGAAAGTCTGGCATTAGCAATAACCAGTGGTATCCCGCGCTGATGTAGTTGGGTAATGAGATTGGGCCATAGTTCAGTTTCCATAATAATCACCAGCTTGGGATTGATATTATCAAGGAAGCGTCCCATGGAGCCCGGCAAATCATACGGTAAATAAACATGGTTAACATCAGCACCCAGTGCAGAAAGTACCCTTTCCGAACCGGTTGGCGTCATCGTTGTTACAGTGATAGGCAGAAAAGGATAATGGTGCCGTAATATCCTGACGAGAGGAATAGCAGCTAATGTTTCTCCGACTGAAACCGAATGGAGTAAGATTCCTCCCGGTTTTACCTTTTGGGCACAGAAACCATAGCGCTCACTCCAGCGCTTACGGTAAGCCGGAGATTTACGGCTGCGCAGTAACAGGCGCAACCAGATAATAGGTTGGATAAGGTAGAGAAGTACCTGATATAAGCGAAGCAACATTCTATCAAATTCACTGAAATAGACTGCGGCTATAGTATCACATTGGATTGAAGAAAGTGTGCAAAATGCGGATATGTTGTTCGTATTTCCCTAAAAAGATAAGGGGAACAGTTTGTTGTAAGTTTCAGCTTTTTAGATGTACAGGCGTAAGGTCAGAGCCTGTTATTCTGAGAATTTAATAAATATATCTGTTATCTGATAGCTATTGGAAAAGTAATGGGAAAAACAACCACTCAATACCAAAAGATTCTGCTCATTAAACTTAGGCATCATGGTGATACATTGCTCATCACCCCTGTTATTAATACTCTGAAAGAGAATTTTCCTGATGCTGAAATAGACGTTTTGCTCTATAAAGAGACGGAACCTATGTTGAGAAACTTTAGCCGAGTATCCAATATTTTTACCATAGACAGATTGTGGAAAAAGGAAGGTATAAAATTTCTGCTCTCCCATTACTGGCGTTTGTTAAAGGCATTGAAAAATCGAAGATATGACCTCGTTATTAATTTAGCTGATCAATGGAGTAGTGCATTGGTTTCTTTGTTGACAGGCTCTGCACGGCGGATAGGCTTTGATTTCCCTAAACGACAAAACCTGCTATGGAAGACATGTTTTACAGATTTAGTGTCTACGGAAGGGGAAGAGTCCTTACATATTGTTGAGCAAAATTTATCGGCATTAAAGCCTCTTAATCTTTCTGTTACTAATTTTGACGTCACGATGAGCTATTGTGATGAAGATAAAGAAAAAGTATTTAACCTTCTTCATGCTGGTAGAATTCATCAGAAATACATCGTGATTCACCCTGCATCACGCTGGTTTTTCAAATGCTGGGATGAAGACAAGATCAGCCAAACTATAAATACATTACAGGCTGATGGCCATTCAGTTGTTGTTACGTCAGGAAGGGATCCCCAGGAAAAAGACATGGTTGGGCGAATTTTATCAGCCTGTTCTCAGGAAAATGTCATTTCTTTAGCGGGACAGATAACATTACCTCAGTTGGGAGCCTTGATTGATCATGCGGAACTATTTATTGGTGTCGATTCTGTCCCTATGCATATGGCGGCTGCATTGAAAACACCTTGTATTGCGTTATTTGGTCCATCTAAGTTAGTCTTTTGGCGACCATGGCAAGTCCATGGGGATGTGATTTGGGCGGGAAATTACGGTAAATTACCGGATCCTGATGATATTGATACTAAAACTGATACCCGATATTTAAGCGCTATCCCAACAGATGTGGTGATTGAAATGGCCCGGAGATATTTATCATGAAATCTGTGCGTCTGGCTATTGTCCGGCAGAAATATCGCCCTGATGGTGGCGCTGAACGTTTTATTTCCAGAGCATTAGATGCATTGGGTAATGAGAACCTGGAGTTAAATGTTATCACCCGATCCTGGCAAGGAGATATAAATCCGAACTGGCATGTGCATTTAGCTAACCCTTTTAAATGGGGACGTATCAGTCGTGAAAAGGGTTTTGCGGATGCAGCCAGAGCTATTTGGCATAAAGAACACTTTGATATTGTACAGAGTCATGAGCGAATAGCTGGTTGTGATATTTACAGGGCTGGTGATGGTGTACATCAGCGTTGGTTGCAACAAAGAGCAAGGATTCTGCCTAACTGGAAAAGTAAATTGCTTTTTGCTAGCCGTTATCATCGCTATGTCATAGATGCTGAAGAAAGAATGTATTCGTCACCTGAGTTGAAGACAGTTATTTGTAACTCTGAAATGGTCAAACAGGAAATTATGGAGGATTTCGGCCTTTCAGCAGAGAAAATTTCTGTGATTTATAATGCTATCGATCAAGCACAGTTTTTTCCAGCCAAAGAAGATGAGAGAATTGCACTGCGGCAACAATATTCTATTCCGGCTCAGGTGAAGTGCTTTGTATATGTTGGCTCGGGTTTTGAAAGAAAAGGTCTGAGAGCAGCAATTGAAGCGATCAGCATGACTGATGCTTATTTAATCGTAATTGGGCAGGATAAGGCATATAATAAATACAAACAGTTAGCAAATTCCCTTGGTTGTCATGAACGAGTGCGGTTTTTGGGCGTCCGAAAAAAGACATTACCTTTTTACCAGATGGCAGATGGTTTATTATTACCAACATTATACGATCCTTTCCCGAATGTTATTTTAGAAGCAATGGCATGTGGTTTGCCTGTTATAACCAGTAAAACCTGTGGTGGAGCTGAGTTCGTGGAGTCTGGAGTGAATGGTTTTGTCTGTGATGCTTTGGATATTAAGGCGTTGTCAGAAGCAATTTTTTTAGTACCTTCAGATCATTTGACCAGTAAGATTTCTATGTCAGCAAAAGAAAAGATAATGGCTTATACACCTGCTTATCTGTCTCAGCAGCTCACTGCACTGTACAGTAAGGTACTTTCCCTATGAACAGGCATATCCTGTTTATTATTGATGGATTACCAGGTGGTGGTGCTGAAAATGTCGTTGTGCGTTTGTGCCGCGGATTACAACAGAAAGGCTTTACTATCACCTTGTTATCGTTATCGGATAAATGTGAATATCCTATTCCTGATCATGTTGATTTAATTATTAATGCTGACGAATATACAGGTCCTTTTAGAAGACAGACTGAGATTTTTCGCAGAGCTAAATCCTTGGATAGAGTTTTGAAAAAAAACTTTCTTCAAAAAGGAATCCCTGAGCTGGTGATATCGAATTTGCATAAAACCGATCGCATAGTAGCTAGAGCCAAGATATTGAGTGATCTAAATGTATGGTTTTGTATTCATGGAGTATTTTCTAAGTCTTACCTTGAAAATAAAACAGGTTTAGCACGCTGGTTTAAGAAACGTAAAATTCAGCGTATCTATCAGGATCGTAACCTGATTTGTGTCTCTGATGCGGTTGCTTCTGATTTGAAAGAAAATCTCTCTGTTACGGCACGAAGGATGGTCACGATTTATAATCCATTCAACATTGCTGAAATTAAGTTGGATTCATTAGAAAATAATCCCTATTCTGGTCAGGATTATCTTCTCCATCTTGGGCGTTTTCACCATGTCAAACGTCATGATCGTTTGCTGGAGGCGTTTGCTAAAGCGGCTCTTCCCTGTAAGTTATTAATTGCAGGTAATGGCGATGAGAAAATGACAAATAAAATCAAACAAAAAATTATTGATCTTAATCTACAGCCCAGAGTGAAATTAATTGGATTTTTAGCAAATCCTTTACCTGTAATACGTGAAGCTAAAGCAGTTGTACTTAGCTCGGACAGTGAAGGATTAGGAAATGTTCTGATTGAGGCTTTGATCTGCAATACTCCGATTGTTAGTACAAATTGTCCGGGTGGAGTTAGTGAAATAATGGTTGGGGAGTTAGAAAAATATAAATCTGAGCTTACTTCGGACTCACTGGCAGATAAAATGCGTTTGGTGTACCAGAATCCGCCTATAATTACGGAAATGATGTATAAAAAATTTGCTCAGGAAGTTGTGGTTAAACAATACTTATCATTGCTTGAGCAGAAGTAAATTTCAGAGTGATTATAGCGTTAAGACCTAGGTAGATTAATAACTCCATTAAAAAAAATTTCTCCTTGTTTTATTTACTCTTATTTTTGGTACATATCTAATGACTCAGCCAGTATTCATCATCACAATTGATACCGAAGGTGATAACCTTTGGCAAAACAGTGATAAAATTTCTACCCAAAATACTCAGTACTTACCTCGGTTCCAGAACCTTTGTGAACGTTTTGGGTTTAAACCTGTTTGGTTAACTAATTATGAAATGGCGATGGATGATAGCTATATCGAATTTGCTAAAGATGTGATTGTTAGAAATACGGGTGAAATAGGAATGCATCTACATGCCTGGAATAGCCCCCCTATTGTGCCTTTGACCAATAATGATATGCACTATAAGCCGTATCTGATTGAGTATCCGAAAGATCAGATCAAAGCGAAAATTGAATTGATGACAAATCTGCTTGAAGAAAAACTTCAGACTAAAATGGTGAGTCATCGTGCAGGTCGTTGGGCATTTAATGAATATTATGCTCAATTACTGGTTGAATATGGCTATCAGGTAGATTGTTCTGTTACACCCAAAGTTAACTGGAATTTTACTAAAGGTGATCCGAATGGTAATGGTGGAACAGATTATAGCCATTTCCCGTCACAAGCTTATTTTATGGATTTGCAGGATATTTCCAAAGAAGGGGACTCTGCTTTGTTACAGGTACCAATGAGTATCCAGTATAAGCACTCTCTGTTTATGAATTTTATTAAGCAAAAATACGACTCTCTCAGAGGGAAACAACGTTCTCCATCGGTTAACTGGCTGCGCCCAAAAGGTGGTAACTTGGAACAAATGAAAACTGTTGTCCAGCAAACATTGGCATCTGGTAGTGATTATGTTGAATTTATGTTGCACTCATCGGAATTTATGCCCGGTGGTAGTCCTACGTTTAAGGATGAAGAACAGATAGAACAGCTTTATCAGGATTTGGAAGGATTATTTGAGTTTTTGAATCCGTTTATGAAGGGAATGACATTGGCAGAGTATTATAAATTAAATTAGTTTTTTGAGTATAAATGAAATTTTAGAGCATTTGTACATAATGCATATCCTTCTCTATAGAAGGCGTTTTACAAATAGGAAATTTTATTCATAATTAAATAAACTCTAATGCTATAAACGCCTTTATTTAATACTGACAGAGAGGGGAAGTAACTAAGGTCTTATTTTTTTCAACCAAGTTCGAATGAAAATCCGCCATAGAGATAATTTTATTTTAGTTAATATATTTTTTTTTCTGTTCATTTTATCTAATGCTGTTAACAAACATGTTCTTTCCCCAATTGAGGAGTATGCTCCGTGAGATGAGATAGTAACTACAGGAGGAACTATTCCCTTTAATTTAACAACTCCTTGCTCTCTTAACATCTTCCATTCATCAGCAACGAATTTTACGGGAAATAAGTGATTATATAACGCTTTTGCTGCCGCTAGGTTAAGAGCATAACCATGAGTACATGCGGCATCAATTACATTAACAATATGATGATTATTGCCCAGTTTTCTTTTAAATGAATCAAAATATTCATTTGTTTGACTTAATAAAAACACATAAGGTTTTGAACTTGTCGCCATAGGGTGATTTTCTAAAGATGATAATATATTCGTTAAATTGTCACCTAGTCTTGCGTCATCTTCTAAAATGAGAGATATGGGTATTTTATTTTTTATGATTTTTTTGTATATATTTAAATGACTTAGTGAACATCCAAGTTCGCCAATAGCAAGTGTCATTTCATCAAAATTAGGACAATTTTCTTGAATTTGTTCTTTATTTAAACTTTTTCCATAAACAGCACTTATAAACTCAAAATCAAGCTCTAACTTTTTTAGTTGTTCTTGCATTGATTTTTTACGTTCTACGTCTTGTGCTAAATTAATCACGTATATTTTCATAACTACTCAATAAAAT
>NZ_CAWQJR010000179.1:0-31635 GCF_963894935.1 Xenorhabdus sp. PB61.4 | reverse complement strand
GTTTATTGAGTCTATCCATAGAGTTTTTTATATAAATCAGTAGCACATGTAACAATTAACACTAAAGTTTTTTATTAACTCATATTTTTCCAACATGGGATATAATGGCTTTGTAATTAATTAAATAGAATTCAATATAAATATAGAAATTAAAATAGATGTAATTATAAAACCCGGTATTTCCCATAGCTTTTATTCATAACCGAATAAAAAAAACAGGATGAGTAAAACGACTCATCCTGTTCCTTTTTACCAGTCAGCTAATTATAGCTGATATCAGGCGTGTTTTTTCTCACCAATTGGCAGAATGGTACGGCCATACTGTTCATTCAGAACTTCAGCCATTGCCAGATAGAAAGCACTTGCACCACAAATCACACCTTCAAAACCAGCAAAAGTCAGAAGGCTGGCGTTACCAGTGATGTTACCAATCGCCAGCAGAGCGAACAGTACAGTCAGGCTACCGAAAATGAACTGCAAAGTGCGGTTAGCTTTCAGAGTGCCAAAGAACATAAACAGCGTGAAAATCCCCCACAGCGCAAGATAAACGCCGAGGAACTCAGGGCTGGTTGCTTCTGCCAGACCCATTTTTGGCAGGAACAGCACACCAATCAGACTCAGCCAGAACATTCCGTAAGAAGTAAATGCAGTTGCACCGAATGTATTTCCTTTTTTGTACTCAATGATGCCTGCCAGCACCTGAGCCAAACCACCATAAAAAATTCCCATACTTAAAATAACAGACGCTAATGGGAAAAAACCCGCATTATGCAGATTCAATAAAATGGTTGTCATGCCAAAACCCATCAAACCCAATGGGCCTGGGTTCGCCAACTGATTAGAACTCATATTTTCCCTATAAATTCAAATAAAACAAAATATTAAAAAAGATTTTCATAGCACTTTTCTATGCCAGAAAACCATAAAAGGCGGCGGATCATAATGTGATGGCATCAACTACACAATGCCCTCAGAAAAATTTTTTTATTAAATCTCAATTTTTTTTCGATCTCCCCCTTGATGCTGAGCTGAATGACCCCATCTAAGTCTCAACTACAGTTACTACTGACACTTCAGTAACGGCTGAAAACATACAATGAGGAATTTCTGGCAGACAGTGCCATTGAAAAGAAAACATTCATCCTCATATAGCGTAGTAACTTGACCGAATATATGAATTCTTTGTGGAGGCGTTTAGATGGGTAAAATCATTGGTATCGACTTGGGAACTACCAACTCTTGTGTAGCAATTATGGACGGCACAACAGCACGTGTGCTTGAAAACAGCGAAGGTGATCGTACAACCCCTTCAATCATCGCATATACTCAGGATGGTGAAACTCTGGTTGGTCAACCAGCTAAACGTCAGGCTGTTACTAACCCGCAAAACACCCTGTTTGCCATCAAGCGCTTGATTGGCCGTCGTTTTCAGGACGAAGAAGTTCAGCGTGACGTTGCTATCATGCCATACAAAATCACCAACGCAGACAACGGTGACGCATGGTTGGAAGTAAAAGGCCAGAAAATGGCACCACCTCAGGTTTCTGCTGAGGTCCTGAAAAAAATGAAGAAAACCGCAGAAGACTATCTGGGTGAGCCAGTAACAGAAGCAGTTATCACTGTTCCTGCTTATTTCAACGATGCACAGCGTCAGGCAACTAAAGATGCGGGCCGTATCGCAGGTCTGGAAGTTAAACGTATCATTAACGAACCAACTGCGGCAGCTCTGGCTTATGGTCTGGATAAAGAAGTTGGTAACCGTACTATCGCAGTTTACGACTTGGGTGGCGGTACTTTCGATATCTCTATCATCGAAATCGACGAAGTTGACGGCGAAAAAACGTATGAAGTTCTGGCAACCAACGGTGATACTCACTTGGGTGGTGAAGACTTCGACAGCCGTATGATCAACTACCTGGTTGATGAGTTTAAGAAAGAACAAGGTATCGATCTGCGTAACGACCCACTGGCTATGCAGCGTCTGAAAGAAGCAGCAGAAAAAGCGAAAATCGAGCTGTCTTCCGCTCAGCAGACTGACGTGAATCTGCCATACATCACTGCAGACGCAACCGGTCCTAAGCACATGAACGTTAAAGTAACCCGTGCAAAACTGGAATCTCTGGTTGAAGATCTGGTGAAACGTTCTATCGAGCCACTGAAAGTTGCACTGAATGACGCTGGCCTGTCTGTATCTGACATTCAGGATGTCATTCTGGTTGGTGGTCAGACTCGTATGCCAATGGTTCAGAAAGCTGTTGCGGATTTCTTCGGTAAAGAACCACGTAAAGACGTTAACCCAGATGAAGCAGTTGCAATGGGTGCGGCAGTTCAGGGCGGTGTACTGGCTGGTGACGTGAAAGACGTTCTGCTGCTGGACGTAACTCCACTGTCTCTGGGTATCGAAACCATGGGTGGCGTGATGACTTCTCTGATTACGAAGAACACCACTATCCCAACTAAGCACAGCCAAGTATTCTCTACAGCAGAAGACAACCAGTCTGCGGTAACTATCCACGTATTGCAGGGTGAGCGTAAGCGTTCCAGCGATAACAAATCTCTGGGTCAGTTCAACCTGGACGGCATTCAGCCAGCACCTCGTGGTATGCCTCAGATCGAAGTGACTTTCGACATCGATGCCGATGGTATCCTGCACGTTTCTGCGAAAGACAAAAACTCTGGTCGTGAGCAGAACATCACCATTAAAGCATCTTCTGGTCTGAATGAAGAAGAAATCCAGCAAATGGTACGTGATGCAGAAGCTAACGCAGAAGCTGACCGTAAGTTCGAAGAGCTGGTTCAGACTCGCAATCAGGCAGACCAACTGGTTCACGGCACTCGTAAGCAAGTTGAAGAAGCTGGCGACAAACTGACTGCTGACGAAAAAACCGCTATCGAGAAAGCTGTTGCTGAGCTGGAAACTGCGGCGAAAGGTGAAGATAAAGCTGAAATCGAAGCGAAAATTCAGGCTCTGGTTGAAGCATCCAAGAAACTTCTGGAAATCGCACAGCAGCAGGCTCAGGCAGGCGCAGCTGATGCAGATGCAGGCAACGCCGCGAAGAAAGATGACGACGCTGTAGACGCTGAATTCGAAGAAGTTAAAGACAAAAAATAATAGCCCTTAGCGGGCAAAGTAACAGGACGCCTGTTACTTGTTAACTAGCACGGGCGTTGAGGTAACACTCTACGCCCGTTTGTGCGTGTTAGGGGTAAACAATACGATGGCAAAAAAAGACTACTACGAGGTTTTGGGTGTTTCCAAGACCGCTGATGAAAAAGAGATCAAGAAAGCCTATAAGCGATTGGCTATGAAATTCCATCCTGACCGTAATCAGGGTGATAAAGAAGCTGAAGCCAAATTTAAAGAAATTAAAGAAGCATATGAGATCCTGACTGACTCTCAGAAGCGCGCAGCTTATGACCAATATGGTCATGCCGCCTTTGAACAAGGTGGTATGGGTGGCGGCGCCGGTGGTTTCGGTGGAGCGGACTTTAGCGATATCTTTGGTGACGTTTTCGGAGATATTTTCGGTGGTGGCCGTCGTCAACAACGCCCAAGCCGTGGTTCTGACCTGCGC
The DNA here is from genome assembly GCF_963894935.1 of Xenorhabdus sp. PB61.4. Lineage (NCBI taxonomy): Bacteria > Pseudomonadati > Pseudomonadota > Gammaproteobacteria > Enterobacterales > Morganellaceae > Xenorhabdus > Xenorhabdus sp. PB61.4. The sequence continues at coordinate 28,060 of NZ_CAWQJR010000179.1, read as the reverse complement.
TACAGCATGGACTTGACACTGGAAGAAGCTGTCCGTGGTGTGACCAAAGAGATCCGCATCCCAACACTGGAATCCTGTGAGAGCTGTCATGGCAGTGGCGCAAAAGCAGGCACCAGCCCGGAAACCTGTTCGACCTGTCAGGGTGCTGGTCAGGTACATATGCGTCAGGGCTTCTTTACTGTTCAGCAGCCATGTCCTCAATGTCATGGTCGTGGAAAAATCATCAAAGAACCATGTAACAAATGCCACGGTCACGGTCGCGTTGAAAAATACAAAACACTGTCCGTTAAAATCCCGGCAGGTGTCGATACCGGTGACCGTATTCGCTTAAGTGGTGAGGGTGAAGCCGGCGAACACGGCGCTCCGGCAGGTGATTTGTACGTTCAGGTTCAGGTTAAAGCGCACCACATCTTCGAACGTGATGGCAGCAACCTTTATTGTGAAGTGCCAATCAACTTTGCAACCGCAGCACTGGGTGGCGAAATTGAAGTACCGACTCTTGATGGTCGCGTCAGCCTGAAAATCCCGGCGGAAACTCAGACCGGCAAATTGTTCCGCATGAAAGGCAAAGGTGTTAAATCCGTTCGTGGCGGTGCACAAGGCGATTTACTGTGCCGTGTTGTCGTGGAAACTCCGGTTAAACTGAACGAAGAACAAAAAGAGCTGATGCGCCAACTGGGCGAATCTTTTGGCGGAAAAAGTGGGGAAACCAATAGCCCACGCTCCAAAAGCTTCCTTGATGGCGTGAAAAAGTTTTTTGATGATTTGACTAAGTAATTTAGTTTATTTGTCAGGAACGAATTTACTCAGCCAAAAGCTGGTTTTAATTCTCCAGTCACATAGATAAAATAACTGTGTGACTGGAGCGAATGTTCTTAGCCAACAAAAAATAACTTAAAAGACAATAAATGTCCCCGACAAATTAGAATCATCCCCTACCCTAATTTCATTCCGACAACCCCACTGACAATCACAACACAAGCCAGCAATCGCATTTTGCTAAACGGTTCCCGTAAGATGAAAACCGATAATAGCATGGCAAATAATATGCTGGTTTCGCGTAATGCAGCGACCAGTGCAATAGGAACATGGCTCATTGCCCAAATGGCAATACCATAGCTGACTAGTTGCATGAATCCACCAAGAAGCCCTGGTTTCCAATATTGGCGAATACTTTGTCTGACAGTATTTCTGTATTTGAAATACATCATCCCACCCATTACCCAGCCATAGACAGCAAACAGCCACAGAATATAAGTCAGGGCATTATCACTGGCACGGGCACCCACGCCATCAACCAATGTGTAACAGGCAGTAAAAACAGAAGTTGTAATCGCTGCAATCAATGCTCTGCGATCCAGTCGGAGAGATTTCTTCCCATAAGGAAATGCAATAAAAATGACGCCAACAATAATTAAACCAACACCCAGCATCGCTAAAGGTGGTAACGTTTCCTGTAAAATAACCCAACTCAGCAAAGCAGTAATAAGCGGCGCACATCCTCTGGCTATGGGATAGATCTGGTTTAAGTCTCCCATTTCATAAGAACGGCTTAAAAACAGGCAATAACCAATTTGCAGTACACAAGATAATATTAACCACGGCAGGGAGCTGATTGTCGGTAATCCAACCCAGAATAACCCCAAGGTTGAGATTAACCCGGAAAAAAACGCGATAAGTGTAATTCCCAAAAATCGATCAGCACTCACTTTTATCACTGCATTCCAACTAGCGTGTAATAAAGCAGCTCCAAGAACGGCAAATAATACTAGTGTTTCCATAATCGTATTTACCTTTGTTTTTTTATTGTTATTGATTAGTTTTTATTAAGTTAATAAATCATCCTCCATAAATCCCCAAGTTAGTCAAACTTAATTTCTATCGAGTAATCCTCGGAAAACACAATGTTAAAAATACATAAAGTCGAATATATCGAATCATATAGCACAAATAATCTACTTTTTCCGAAATCAAAGTTAATGTAGTATTTATAACTTCATTAGCCATAATCACGATATTTATATCCACATTATTTATAAAAATAACATTTATACCCAATATTCAGGTAACTATTGTCTCTACAACAATAGTATCGACAACCTAATTCATCTTATAGGTTATTAATTTATGACTGCAATTATTCGTCAATTCTTAAAATTAGAAGCAGCAGGAGGGATCCTCCTTATTATTGCTGCCATTATTGCGTTGGTGATGGCAAATACGCCATTACAGACTATCTATCATCAGTTTCTTAACTTACCCGTTGCAGTTCAGTTTGCTGCGCTGGAAATCAATAAGCCATTATTACTATGGATAAATGATGGATTGATGGCTGTTTTCTTCCTGATTGTGGGTCTGGAAGTTAAGCGGGAACTTATGGAAGGCTCTTTAGCCAGCCGTGATAAAGCCATTTTTCCGGCCATTGCAGCCGTCGGAGGTATGCTTGCCCCAGCATTAATTTATCTACTCTTTAACGGCAGTGATGAAATCACCCGTCAGGGTTGGGCAATTCCCGCCGCCACCGATATTGCATTTGCACTTGGTGTGATGGCTCTCTTAGGGAATCGCGTACCTACAGCGCTAAAAGTATTTTTGCTCGCACTGGCAATTATTGATGATTTAGGGGTCATTATTATTATTGCCCTGTTCTACACCAAAAGTGTTTCAATAGTTGCACTGGGGCTGGCTGCGGCAATGATAGGGCTGCTGGTATGGATGAACTGGCGAGGTGTTACCAAAACATCCGCTTATTTGGTGGTTGGGGTAATTCTGTGGGTTTGTATCCTTAAATCAGGTGTTCATGCCACGTTAGCGGGAGTGATTGTCGGGTTTCTGATCCCTCTGCGCTGTAAAAACGGTCACTCACCTTCCGAAGCACTTGAGCATGGTTTGCACCCGTGGGTAGCGTATTTAATCCTGCCACTCTTTGCTTTTGCCAATGCCGGGATTTCACTACAAGGAGTCTCTCTGGAAGGTTTAAGCGGGATGTTACCTGTCGGTGTTGCTCTTGGCCTGTTTATCGGAAAACCGTTAGGCATTTTCCTGATTAGCTGGCTCTCAGTGAAACTGGGGATTGCCAAATTACCGGCAGGAATTGGAATGCAGCAAATCTTTGCAGTCTCTGTCCTGTGTGGAATCGGCTTTACAATGTCTATTTTTATTTCCGGTCTGGCATTTGAAGGTCTTAGTGAAGACTTCAGTACCTACTCACGTTTAGGGATATTGATTGGCTCGACCACCGCTGCTTTTATTGGCTATGGTTTGCTCAATAAACTCCTGCCAAAGAAGGTCTTAGCAAAGAAAAAAATATAGCCAAATGCCGTCGAATAGACTAATTTAGGCGCATAATCGAGACAATTCCAAATTAATTCATCCTCTTAATATTCACGGTATAACGTCTCACCTGCTGTACCGTGGATATTCATATTAGAAGAAAACAGGAGAGCATCATAATCTGGCAGCCTGAAACGTAAGGTCACGGCTGTTGTACAGATGTGAGGTATACACAAGGATAAATATATGCGGGTTTCACATTTAAACTTTAACCACCTTTACTACTTTTGGCATGTTTGTAAAGAAGGTTCTGTTGTCGGGGCTGCTGAAGCTCTATACCTGACACCACAGACTATTACCGGCCAGATTAAGGCGCTGGAAGAACGCATGGGTGGAAAACTGTTTAAGCGTCAGGGAAGAGGATTAGTTCCGTCAGAGCTGGGACAACTCATTTTCCGCTATGCTGATAAGATGTTTATGCTCAGCCAGGAAATGCTGGACATCGTCACCTACAGCAGAGAATCAAACCTGCTGTTTGATGTCGGGGTCGCTGATGCCCTGTCCAAACGTCTGGTCAGCAAGGTATTAGAAACCGCAGTAGTGGAACATGAGAAAATCCATCTGCGTTGCTTTGAATCAACCCATGAAATGCTGCTTGAACAACTCAGTCAACATAAACTGGACATGATTTTATCGGATTGCCCGGTTGATTCCACTCAACAGGAAGGTCTATTTTCCGTCAAGCTGGGAGAATGCAGCATCAGTTTTTACTGCCGCGAACCGATCCCGGAAAAACCTTTCCCTGAATGTCTGGAAGAACGCCGTTTACTGATCCCCGGCCGTCGTTCAATGCTGGGCAGAAAACTGCTGACATGGATACGCAATAAGAACCTTGAGGTTGAGGTATTGGGAGAGTTTGACGACGCAGCATTAATGAAAGCGTTTGGCATGTACCATAATGCTATTTTTATCGCTCCGTCTTTCTATGCCAATGATACTTTTGCTGACAGCGATATTATTGAGATAGGCAGACTGGAATCAGTACAGGAAGAGTATTATGTCATCTTTGCTGAAAGAATGATCCAGCACCCGGCTGTTCAGCGCGTATGTAACAAAGATTTCTCTGATTTATTCAATGTTCCGTTAAAAAACAGATTAGAGAAATAATACGAGCCAGCATCATCAGGTATATACAAAAAAACCGGCAAAAGCCGGTTTTTTCAGCATAATTAAAACAACGAATTACATTGCTTTAATTTGCGCTGCCAGAGCAGATTTATGACGTGCTGCTTTGTTTTTGTGGATCAGACCTTTACAGGCGTGACGATCAACAATTGGTTGCATGTCATTGAATGCGTTCTGTGCAGCTTCTTTATCGCCAGCAGCGATTGCCGCGTATACTTTCTTGATAAAAGTACGCACCATAGAACGACGGCTTGCGTTATGCTGACGGCGTTTCTCAGACTGTACGGCGCGTTTCTTAGCTGATTTGATATTAGCCAAGGTCCAACTCCCAAATATATTCTATCGAGGACAATTCAAAGGCCGAGGAATATGCCTGTTCAGCCTTCTTTTGTCAATGGATTTGTGCAAATAAGCGTCGTTGTACGGCGACGCTGGTTACGTTGTGATGGGGCAGGATTTTATCAGCTTACTGAAAGGGAATACAGCCTTTCACAATAAAAAACTCAATGAATCACTGAGAAATGCGATAAATTAAATATTTTTCGGGCATCTAACCTGTTTTTATTGTATGAATCAGGTTATTAATTAAAACCCTTTGTGATCGTGGGTTAACCTTGTGCGCTGTACAAGGTATAATCCGGCAATTTTCACGGTATTGAGCCAGCTATGGAGCTAATTCGCGGTATACACAATATCCGGGCGCGTCACCATGGTTGCGTGCTGACGATTGGTAATTTTGATGGTGTCCATCGCGGGCATCAGGCTTTATTGAAACATTTGAAGCAAGAAGGGCTGCGTCTCGGGTTACCGACAATGGTGATGATTTTCGAACCGCAGCCACTGGAAGTATTTGTCGCAGATAAAGCACCAGCCCGCCTGACACGGCTACGGGATAAAATAAAATATTTATCCCAGTATGGTGTTGATTACTTGCTGTGTGTGAAATTTGACAGAAATTTTGCTGCCAATTCACCGGAAGCATTTGTTTCCCGGTTGCTCGTGGAAAAACTGGGTGTTAAGTTTCTGGCGGTTGGTGATGATTTCCGTTTCGGTAAAAACCGTCTTGGTGATTTTCACTATCTACAGCAGGCAGGTAAACAATACGGCTTTGATGTTGCCAGTACAGACAGCTTTTGTGACAGTGGGCTGCGGATCAGCAGTACCGCCATTCGGCAATCATTGCAACATGATGATCTAACATTGGCTGAAACATTACTAGGGCATCCTTACAGCATAAGTGGCCGGGTCGTTCACGGTAATCGTCTGGGAAGGACTATTGGTTTTCCCACGGCAAACTTACCTCTGAAACGGCTGGTTGCTCCCGTGAAGGGAGTTTATGCTGTTGAAGTTTACGGTTTAGGTGATACTCCTTTGCCGGGTGTTGCCAATATCGGAAATCGCCCTACCGTTTCTGGTCAGGGCCAGCAACTTGAAGTACATCTGATTGATACCCAAATGGATCTGTACGGGCGTCATATTGATGTGGTACTGCGCAAGAAATTGCGTGATGAACAGCGATTTGCTTCGCTTGATGTGCTTAAACAGCAAATCGCAAATGATGTGGTCTCTGCGAGAGAATACTTTTTGCAGCGATCCTAATCATCTACTTGAACCCCACTAGCGGGGGTATAGCGGAAAATTGGAACTGAGAATCTATAATGAGTGACTACAAAGACACCCTAAATTTACCGGAAACAGGGTTTCCTATGCGCGGTGATTTAGCCAAGCGCGAACCAGATATGTTGAAACGTTGGTACAAAGAAGGTTTGTATCAGGCCATCAGAAAAGCAAAATCCGGCAAGAAGAGCTTTATTTTGCATGATGGCCCTCCATATGCAAACGGCGATATTCATATTGGTCACTCAGTTAATAAAATTCTCAAAGATATTGTTGTTAAGTCCAAAGGGTTATCAGGCTACGATTCGCCTTATATTCCGGGTTGGGACTGCCACGGTTTACCGATTGAGCTTAAGGTTGAGCAGATTATTGGTAAGCCGGGGGAAAAATTTTCCGCCGCCGAATTCAGGGCTGAGTGCCGCAAATATGCGATGACTCAGGTCGAAACACAAAAAGCGGGTTTCAAACGTCTGGGTGTTCTGGGTGACTGGGATAAACCTTACCTGACCATGGACTTCAAAACTGAAGCCGACATCATTCGTGCTCTGGGTCGTATCATCGGCAATGGTCATTTGCTGAAAGGTGTTAAACCTGTTCACTGGTGTACTGACTGTGGTTCTTCCCTTGCTGAAGCGGAAGTTGAATACTACGATAAAACGTCCCCTTCCATTGATGTCCGTTTCACTGCCGTTGATGCACAGGCCGTATACACCAAATTTGGCGTACAACCACAGAATCTGCCAGTTTCTCTGGTCATCTGGACAACCACACCGTGGACACTGCCAGCTAACCGTGCAATTGCACTGGGCGCAGAAATCACTTATCAATTGGTTAAAGTTAACGACGAATGCCTGATTCTGGCAGCAGAATTAGTCGAATTTGTTATGCAGCGTGCAGGTATCACTTCATGGGAAGTCATGAGCGACTGCACTGGTGCTGATTTAGAGCTGATGCGCTTCAACCACCCATTCATGGGCTTTGAATCTCCTGCAATTCTGGGTGATCACGTCACACTGGATGCAGGTACAGGTGCCGTACATACCGCCGGTGGTCACGGCCCGGATGACTATACTATCAGCCTGAAATATGGTCTTGAGATCGCAAATCCGGTCGGCCCGAATGGTTGTTACATCTCCGGAACTTATCCATCACTGGATGGTCAGTTTGTGTTCAAGGCGAACGATATCATCGTTGAGATGCTGCAAGAAAAAGGCGCATTACTGAGTCTGGCAAAAATTCAGCACAGCTACCCTTGCTGCTGGCGTCACAAAAAGCCAATCATCTTCCGTGCAACGCCACAATGGTTTATCAGCATGGATCAGAAAGGCCTGCGTGAACAATCACTGAAAGAAATCAAAGGTGTTGAGTGGATCCCGGGCTGGGGACAGGCTCGCATCGAATCCATGGTCGAAAATCGCCCGGATTGGTGTATCTCCCGTCAGCGTACATGGGGCGTACCAATGTCTCTGTTCCTGCATAAAGAAACACAGGAACTGCATCCTCGCACACCAGAGCTGATCGAAGAAGTTGCTAAACGTGTTGAAGTGGATGGCATTCAGGCATGGTGGGATCTTGACATGTCAGAGCTGCTGGGTGATGAAGCGGCAGATTACATGAAAGCTCAGGATACACTGGATGTTTGGTTTGACTCAGGAAGTACCTGTTCTTCCGTTGTTGATGCCCGTCCGGAATTCAATGGTCATTCCGCCGATATTTATCTGGAAGGCTCAGATCAGCACCGTGGCTGGTTCATGTCTTCGCTAATGATTTCTACCGCTATTAAAGGCAAAGCTCCTTACCGTCAGGTTCTGACTCACGGCTTCACCGTTGATGAGCACGGACGTAAGATGTCCAAATCCATCGGTAACACTGTCAGTCCACAGGATGTGATGAACAAGCTGGGTGCAGATATTCTGCGTCTGTGGGTGGCTTCAACCGATTACTCCGGCGAAATCGCGGTTTCTGATGAGATCCTGAAGCGCTCTGCTGATGCTTACCGCCGTATCCGTAATACTGCGCGCTTCCTGCTGGCAAACCTGAATGGTTTCGATCCTGAGCAGCATATGGTGAAAGCAGAAGACATGGTGACTCTGGATCGCTGGGCAGTAGGTCGTGCGCAGGCGGCACAGGCTGATATCCTCAAACACTATGATGAATACGATTTCCATGCCGTTGTTCAGCGTCTGATGCAGTTCTGCTCCGTGGAAATGGGTTCATTCTATCTGGATATCATCAAAGATCGTCAATACACCGCGAAAAGCGACAGTGTTGCACGTCGTAGCTGCCAGAGCGCTCTGTATCATATCGCAGAAGCACTGGTTCGCTGGATGGCTCCTATCCTTTCCTTCACTGCTGATGAAATCTGGAATGAACTGCCGGGTAAACGTGCACAGTTTGTTCTGACCGAAGAGTGGTACGATGGCCTGTTCGGTCTGGCAGATAGTGAAGATATGAACGATACTTTCTGGGCTGAGCTGCTCGAAATTCGTAGTGAAGTGAACAAAGTTCTGGAACAGGCTCGTGCTGATAAACACATCCGCAGTTCACTGGAAGCTTCAGTAACACTGTATGCTGATGAAGCACTGGCCGGAACACTCAACAAACTGTCAGATGAGTTACGTTTTGTACTGTTAACTTCACAGGCAGAAGTTGCTGCGTACGACACTGCTGGTGATGATGCGCAACAGAGCGAACTTCAGGGTCTTAAAATTGCCTTCCGTAAAGCAAACGGTGAAAAATGCCCACGTTGCTGGCACTACGCTAAAGACTTGGGATTGGTAGCGGAACATGCAGAACTTTGTGGCCGCTGTGTGACTAACGTTGCCGGTAACGGTGAAGAGCGTAAATTTGCCTGATGAAGAAACCCATTTGTTCCACTGGCCTCCGCTGGCTTTGGTTAGTTGTTGTGGTATTGATATTGGATCTGGGCAGCAAGCAATTAGTCTTGCAAAATTTCAGCCTGTATGAATCCATACCGCTAATACCCTATTTTAATCTGGCTTATGCACAGAACTTTGGGGCAGCCTTTAGTTTTCTGGCTGACAAAGGCGGCTGGCAGCGTTGGTTCTTTGCATTGATTGCAATTGCCATCTGTATCACATTGCTGGTTATGATGTATCGTTCCAGTGCCAAGCAGAAACTGAGCAACATCGCTTATGCTTTGGTAATTGGTGGGGCACTGGGAAATCTGTTCGATAGGCTGGTACACGGCTTTGTTGTCGATTTCATCGACTTTTATGTCGGAGAATGGCACTGGCCTACCTTTAATATTGCAGATTCTGCAATTTGCATCGGGGCAGCACTCATCATCATTGAGAGTTTTACCAGCCCGGGTGATAAAAAAGCTTCATCGAAAGAGCAATCATCGAAAAATAGTCACTAAAAAACAATAAGAAACCAACCTCGGTAATAAAACCGGGGCTGGTCATTCCATCAATACCTAATGGATTTCAGGTTGCATCACAGTGGCAAGTCAGTGAACGTAGTCAACAAAGAGGCAACTTAGAAAAACGACAGGTATAACTGCAATCGTTTTTTATTAAAAGGTTTGAGCGATATGTCAATTCAGGTGCAAGCGCACAGTGCTGTTTTATTACATTTCACCCTAAAGCTGGATGATGGCTCAACAGCAGACTCGACTCACAGCCAAGGTAAACCCGCATTATTCCGTTTAGGTGATGGCAGCCTCTCTGAGCCACTTGAACAGCAGCTTCTTGGCCTGAAAACTGGCGATAAACATCAATTTACACTGGCAGGCGAAACTGTTTTCGGCAAACATAACCCTGATTTAGTACAATACTTCACGCCTCGTGATTTTTCGGATTCAGGTATTCCTGAAGTCGGCACTATCATGCTTTTTACGGCGATGAACGGCAGTGAAATGCCGGGATTTATCAAAGAAGTCGCGGAAGGTTCCATCACTGTTGACTTTAACCATCCGCTGGCTGAACAAAACATCACTTTCGAAATTGAAGTGTTGGAAATAGACCCTCAGTTGGAGGAAAACCATGCAAATATTGCTGGCTAACCCTCGTGGTTTTTGTGCTGGTGTTGATCGTGCCATCAGCATTGTTGAGCGTGCATTAGAACTCTATGGCGCTCCGATTTATGTTCGTCATGAAGTCGTTCACAATCGCTATGTGGTTGATAATCTCAGGGAACGAGGTGCTATTTTTATTGAAGAAATTTCAGATGTACCTGATGGTGCAATTCTGATTTTCTCCGCACATGGCGTTTCGCAGGCTATTCGTACAGAAGCCCGCTCCCGTAATCTGACCATGTTGTTTGATGCCACTTGTCCGCTGGTGACAAAAGTACATATGGAAGTTGCCCGGGCGAGTCGTAAAGGCAAAGAAGCCATTCTGATCGGGCATGCCGGCCACCCGGAAGTAGAAGGGACAATGGGGCAGTATAACAACCCTGAAGGTGGTATGTATCTGGTGGAGTCACCGGAAGATGTGTGGAAATTGCAGGTCAAGGATGAAAATAACCTGTGTTTTATGACACAGACTACGCTTTCTGTAGATGATACCTCAGATGTCATTGATGCACTTAATACCCGATTCCCGAATATTATTGGCCCACGTAAGGATGATATCTGTTATGCCACAACTAACCGTCAGGAAGCGGTTCGTGATCTGGCAACCGATGCCGATGTTGTTCTGGTGGTAGGCTCCAAAAATTCATCAAACTCCAACCGTTTGGCTGAACTGGCACAACGCATGGGGAAACCCGCTTATTTAATTGATTCTGCCGAAGATATTAAAGAAGAGTGGGTTGATAATATCAGCGCTATTGGCGTCACTGCCGGTGCCTCTGCCCCGGATATTCTGGTGCAGCAAGTCATTGAGCGTTTAAAAAATCTGGGAGCTAAAACAGTTAATGAACTGCATGGGCGTGAAGAAAATATTGTCTTTGAAGTCCCGAAAGAGCTGCGTGTTGAAGTAAAAGAAGTCAATTAAGATAATTTGTCCCGGCTTTTTATTAGAAAATTTAATTGATTAATCATGAATAATTTTTCTTGCAAAAAGCCGGGGCTACAGTTTTTGTAATGCGTTAATGGTAATTTAAATAAAGTTATATGTATAACGCTTAGAATTCCCATCCCATATCCATTTATCCGGTCTTTTAGCAGGGTCTAACTCTAGGTTTCTACCTTTGTTAATAAATCCCATCTTCATATACGCTGGCTTTGCTTTCTCAAATGGCTGGAGTTTTAGTTTTCCTTTTTTGCCTGACTGCTGTGATTTATTGACTGCATATTCAACCAGAAAAGGGCCACAACCTCGGATACCACAGTGTGTTGCCAACAAAGAAATATGAGGTAACTCATGCTTCATTGATAACTGCATAACACCTACAGGAACCCCCATAAAATAAGCAACAAAAAATACCATACCTAATTTACTAATATTTTTTGAGTCAGCAATGTAACCCGCTATATTTTCCTCAATTCCCTCAAATATATCGAGTGACTCATCATATCTTGCATTCCAACTTTGTTGCTCTGAACTAATCGGGCCAGAAGAATCGTCAACTTTCCAATCAGGAAGCATTGTTTTATTTTTTATCATTCTCGTTGCATGTAGTGCATCTGAGGCTTTAACTTCTCTAACGGTGATAAAACATCTGATATCAATTGATGTTAGCCATAACTCTGAAAAGGATTTTGAGCGGGTTAAAGAACCTGAACCTATAGGATGAGGTATGTTAAAAGATTTTGATCTAAACATATTATGATCCACCTTCTTTTATAAAAGATAATTCAGCTTACTCGCCTTGTTTTATTATTATTTCAATAAAAAACATTCATATTTATTGTCAAAAAAACATAAATCAAAATAGAGTATCACAATGAAATAGTAATTAAATAAAACCAATTCACTAATAAATAACTTGTAACTATTTGCTTTATCACATCATTTCTATTTATCAAAAACTTCAAACTTTCATTCTGGTGTAATACAAAATAACATTCGTTTTAATGAACTCCATGTTCTTATTTTTTACGTGGAAATAAATACGAGGCGAATTGCAAATCCAATCAGAATTATGCCAATTACACGCTCAAACCAGCATCCCATCTGAATAAATTTCAATCTGATCACTGAATTGGAAAACAACCAACTAACCAGAATAAACCATGCTGCATTCACCATACACATCCATACACCATAAAAAACCTGAACAGATAGCGGCGTCGTAGTGCTTACCACGGTTGTAAATACAGCCAGAAAAAATAGCGTTGCTTTAGGGTTGGTCGCATTTGTCATAAACCCGATAAAGAAAGCCCTGCGAAGAGTTTGTTGCTGCGCTGGCGCTTCATAGGAAAGGGCAAAATCAGCCTTTTCCGGTTTGCTTCTGATAAATTGAATTCCCAGATAGCATATATATAGACCACCGATTATTTTTGCGGCTGTCATCAGCCAATATGTTGAATGGATTAACGCACCAATACCAATCAGCGTATAAATCACATGGACTGATATCCCCACACCAATACCGATAGCAGTAAAAATACCCACCCAACGACCATAGCGTATGCTCTGCCTGATAGTCACGGCAAAGTCCGGCCCCGGAGCAACAACAGCCAGAAAATGGATCAGCGCAAGCCCCAAAAATTCATGTAGATAGTTAGAAAGCATATTTAATACTCTTTATATAAGCAGAATATCCTGATTGTATTAAATAAACTCAGTAGCGATAATCCATCCAAAAACCAAATAACTTTTGACCTATGAGCACAAATAACACGATAACCCTGATGCGGGAAATGGCTATTTTCGCCAAAGTCGTTGAAACAGGGAGTTTCTCTGAAACTGCCCGTCAATTAGCAGCGACACCTTCTGCGATTAGCCGCTCCGTAGCCAGACTGGAAAAAGCGCTCGGAACCCGTCTGCTACAGAGAACAACACGTAAACTTCGTTTAAGCGAGAGTGGGCAACAGGTTTATGAACATTGTCTGGACATGATGAATTCAGCTCAGGCTGTCATGTCTGTATCAGGAAACTTTAGCGGTGAGCCGCTAGGTATAGTCCGGGTTAGTGTACCTAAAGCTGTAGGGCGTTTTGTCGTTCATCCTCATATACCGGCTTTTCTTACCCGTTACCCTAAAGTTGATGTCAGTTTGCGGCTTGATGACAGGTATGTGGATTTAATAGATGATGAAGTTGACCTCGCCATACGAATCACTGATCAGCCCCCTCCAGGTCTAATGGGGCGGCGGTTACTCAAGATTTGGCATATGTTATGTGCCACACCGGAATACCTTGCAGAACACGGGATACCACAACATCCTCATGATCTAAAAACCCATAGCTGTATCTATCTTGGTGAAGAACCGGGAGATTCACGCTGGAAGTTCAGTCAGGGCAGCAAAACTGCCGCTGTTAATATTCAGGGGCGTTACGCCGCCAATCATACCGGTGTGAGGCTTGATGCAGCACTGAAACACATCGGTATTAGTAGCTTACCCTATTTTACCGCCAGACATGCTTTACAGCAGGGACGGCTGGTTCAGGTTCTGCCTGACTGGAACTTTAAGGCCAATTATACCGGTGAATTATGGGTGCTTTACCCGCCAACGCGGTATTTATCCCCGAAGCTTAGTGTATTTATAGAGTTTCTTGCTGAAAGACTCCGTCAGGAAAATATCCAAGATAAAAAAGTCGCCAAAGAACCTCATCATTATCATTACGAATTACCTGAAGCCGGGGAGTAGCTAATGTACGAAATCAGTATGTTCAGCATTTAATATCAAAGTACTCTCTGACTCAAAAACCATTATTGAAACAGTATTCTTAACATACTACACTCTCAATGGGTTTTGATGACGATGAGGAATAATCATGATAAGCACTCCTCCAGTTCCTGTTGGTGCCATTAAAAGTTTTGGTGTATTTGGCCCTAAATATGAGGTGGGTCAATTAATACGTCAGCTAGAAGATGGTGATTGGATGGTTGAAATTGTACTAGTCGAAACGGGCGAAAAAACAGAATATCGTCTTACACATCTCAACGATGACCCTAAGGCGGCCTGAATGTACGCGATCGCATTTGACCTGATTGTTTCTGATACTGAGAAACATCATCCTAAAGGAGTATCACAGGCTTATGCTGAAATTGGCGCAACGCTGGCACGATACGGGTTTCGGCGTGTACAAGGCAGTTTGTATATCAGCGAAGACGAAAACATGGCTCAACTTTTTGTCGCTATCCAATCCCTCAAAGCACTCCCGTGGTTTCCCTCCTCTGTTCGTGACATCCGGGCGTTTCGTATTGAACAGTGGTCTGATTTCACACCCGTAGTCAAAGATAAATGATCCACATTTAAAATAACCGCCTGACATATTATACAAATATTCATCTTTAGTATTTTTTATAACTGCCCGTCTGATCTCTGTTTTCCTAATGGCATCCCTCTAAGTCTGGCACCGCCCGCTATTGCCAGTTAAGCTGTAGGCAATTTACTTTATCACCTCAATTAAAAATTGATATTCACTATAGCGGGGGCCTTATGGCTGATACAGATATTCGCATTGCTATCGTAGGGGCCAGTGGCCGTATGGGGCGTAATCTCATTCAGGCCGTTCAGCAGGCGGATGGCGTTACACTGGGGGCTGCTCTGGTGCGCTCAGGTTCTTCATTAGTAGGAGCGGATGCCGGAGAATTGGCTGGCACTGGTACTAACGGTATTACGATCCATGATAACCTCCACTCTGTTATTGATGACTTTGACGTTTTGATCGACTTTACCCTCCCGGAAGGCACACTGACCTATCTCGCCATTTGTCACCAACACCGCAAAGCGGTGATCATTGGTACAACCGGGTTTGATGACGCAGGTAAGCAGGCTATTCATGATGCGTCCCGTGACATTCCGATTGTTTTTGCCGCGAATTTCAGTGTTGGTGTTAACCTTGTCCTGAAACTGTTGGAGAAAGCGGCAACAGTAATGGGAGAGCACACAGACATTGAAATTATTGAAGCTCACCATCGCCATAAAGTGGATGCGCCATCAGGCACCGCGCTGGCAATGGGGGAATCCATTGCTCACACATTAGGCCGTGACCTGAAAACATGTGCAGTCTATGCCCGCGAAGGCCATACGGGCGAACGAGACCCGAAAAGTATTGGTTTTGCCACTATAAGAGCCGGTGATATTGTCGGAGAACACACTGCTATTTTTGCTGATATTGGGGAGCGAGTTGAGATAACCCATAAAGCCTCA
This sequence comes from Xenorhabdus sp. PB61.4, assembly GCF_963894935.1. NCBI lineage: Bacteria > Pseudomonadati > Pseudomonadota > Gammaproteobacteria > Enterobacterales > Morganellaceae > Xenorhabdus > Xenorhabdus sp. PB61.4. The sequence goes on along the minus strand of NZ_CAWQJR010000179.1, from coordinate 12,756 downwards.
AGCCGAATGACTTTCGCAAATGGTGCTGTTAAAGCAGCAACCTGGATAACCAATAAAAATAGTGGCCTTTATGACATGAAAGATGTCCTTAATCTCGAAAACTTATGATTTATTGAATTCATAACATCATGTAATTACGCTATTATTTTTCAATGAATGCGTAATTACATATTTAAATAGTAAATATAACTTTCATCATCAATTACTCACAGTTTTACACCATAAATTGTCATTTTTATCATCTTTTCTCCCATAGGTACTGAAAATCACACGGTTTTTTCAGTTTTAAAATTTAATTTCACATTAATCGAGCATATAATCGCACTTTACTTATAATTTTCAGGCATATTTCAACAATGTTGGATTGAGCCTCGCAAAAAAACCAATAAAAAAGGGATTTTTTGTAGACAAGCCCCGTTCTCATCATTAGAATGCGCGCAATTTGCCAAAATTTCGACAAAGAACATGATTGGCATTGATTTAAAGGATTAATTCCGAATTAATATGCATTGAGTGCGATTTGTTATTCATTCCCGGAGGGCGTTTTGATTAAGTCAGCTATATTGGTTCTAGAAGATGGGACCCAATTTCACGGTCGCGCCATAGGTGCAGAAGGTGTGGCTGTTGGTGAAGTGGTCTTCAATACCTCAATGACCGGATATCAAGAAATACTTACCGACCCTTCCTATTCCCGCCAAATTGTTACTCTCACCTATCCTCATATTGGAAATGTCGGCATTAACAGTGCTGATGAAGAATCTCCCGCCATTCAGGCCCAAGGCTTAGTAATCCGCGATTTACCTCTCATCACCAGCAACTACCGTAGTGAAAACAATCTGTCTGATTATCTGAAAAATCATAACATTGTTGCGATTGCTGATATTGATACACGTAAACTGACCCGCCTGTTGCGCGAAAAAGGGGCACAAAACGGCTGTATCATTGCGGGTAATGAAGCGGATGTTCAAGTTGCACTGGAAAAAGCAAAAGCATTTCCCGGTCTGAAAGGGATGGATTTGGCGAAAGAAGTCACCACGGCACAGTCTTATCAGTGGTTACAAGGGAGCTGGACACTGACAGAAGGGTTGCCGGAAGCCCGTAAAGAACAAGAATTGCCATACCATATTGTCGCTTATGATTTTGGTGTAAAACGTAATATCCTGCGTATGCTGGTGGATCGTGGCTGCCGCGTGACTGTCGTACCTGCCCAGACGCCTGCGGATGAAGTACTGAAAATGGCACCAGACGGGATCTTCCTGTCCAATGGTCCCGGTGACCCAGAACCTTGTGACTATGCCATCGAAGCAATTAAAACCTTCCTGAATACTGAAATCCCTGTATTTGGTATCTGTCTGGGGCATCAGTTACTGGCTCTGGCAAGTGGTGCAAAAACGGTCAAAATGAAGTTTGGTCACCACGGTGGCAACCATCCTGTTAAAGATTTAGATCGCAATGTCGTTATGATTACCGCACAAAACCACGGATTTGCCGTTGATGAAAATTCATTACCAGCAAACCTGCGCGTAACCCATAAATCACTCTTTGACGGCACACTGCAAGGTATTCACCGTACTGACAAACCTGCATTCAGTTTTCAGGGGCACCCTGAAGCCAGCCCTGGTCCGCATGAAGCCGCTTCTCTGTTCGACCACTTTATTGAATTGATTGAACAGCATCGTCAGCAAAACGCTCAGAACACCAAATAATCAGGAGAAAAAGGAAAATGGCAAAACGTACTGATATTAAAAGTATCCTGATCTTGGGTGCAGGTCCGATTGTTATCGGTCAGGCATGTGAATTTGACTACTCAGGTGCTCAGGCCTGTAAAGCGCTGAGAGAAGAAGGTTACCGTGTCATACTGGTGAACTCCAACCCGGCAACCATCATGACCGACCCGGAAATGGCTGATGCAACTTACATCGAGCCGATTCACTGGGAAGTTGTACGCAAAATTATTGAGAAAGAACGTCCGGATGCCGTCCTGCCAACAATGGGCGGGCAAACAGCACTCAACTGCGCACTGGAGCTGGAACGTCAGGGTGTATTGCAGGAATTCGGCGTAACCATGATTGGTGCAACCGCTGACGCCATTGATAAAGCAGAAGATCGTCAGCGTTTTGACAAAGCGATGAAGAAAATCGGTCTGGATACTGCACGTTCCGGCATCGCTCATACCATGGAAGAAGCACTGGCAGTCGCTGAAGACGTAGGCTTCCCTTGTATCATCCGCCCTTCTTTCACCATGGGTGGAACAGGCGGTGGTATCGCTTATAACCGCGAAGAGTTTGAAGAGATCTGCGAGCGCGGTCTGGACCTTTCTCCAACGAATGAACTGCTGATCGATGAATCGCTGATTGGTTGGAAAGAGTATGAAATGGAAGTTGTTCGTGACAAAAGTGACAACTGCATCATCGTCTGCTCCATTGAAAACTTTGACGCGATGGGTATCCATACCGGTGACTCCATCACTGTCGCACCAGCCCAGACTCTGACGGATAAAGAATATCAAATCATGCGTAATGCCTCGATGGCAGTACTGCGTGAAATTGGTGTAGAGACCGGTGGTTCAAACGTACAGTTTGCAGTAAACCCTAAAAATGGCCGCCTGATTGTCATTGAGATGAACCCGCGAGTCTCCCGTTCATCCGCTCTGGCTTCCAAAGCCACTGGCTTCCCTATTGCAAAAATTGCGGCAAAACTGGCGGTTGGTTACACCCTTGACGAGCTGATGAATGACATCACCGGCGGGTTGACTCCTGCTTCTTTTGAGCCATCGATTGACTATGTCGTCACTAAGATCCCTCGTTTCAACTTCGAAAAATTTGCCGGCAGTAATGACCGTCTGACCACTCAGATGAAGTCCGTTGGTGAAGTCATGGCGATTGGTCGCACTTTCCAGGAATCTCTGCAAAAAGCATTGCGTGGTCTGGAAGTCGGCGCAACAGGTTTTGACCCGAAAGTTAATCTGGATGATGTGCAATCACTGACCAAAATCCGTAGCGAGCTGAAAGATGCTGGCGCTGAGCGTATCTGGTTCGTTGCCGATGCTTTCCGTGCGGGTATGTCCGTTGATGGTATCTTCAACCTGACCAATATTGATCGCTGGTTCTTGGTGCAGATTGAAGAGTTGGTTCGTCTGGAAGATATGGTTGCAGAGCAAGGCATCAACGGCCTGACTTCCGGCTTCCTGCGTCAGTTGAAACGTAAAGGTTTTGCTGATGCGCGTCTGGCAAAACTGGCTGGCGTATCCGAAAAAGAAATCCGTAAACTGCGCCATGATTATGGTCTGTATCCGGTTTACAAACGTGTAGATACCTGCGCGGCTGAGTTTTCAACTGATACGGCTTACATGTACTCCACTTATGAAGATGAGTGCGAAGCTAATCCAAACAATGATAAGCCAAAAATCATGGTATTGGGTGGTGGCCCGAACCGTATCGGGCAAGGCATCGAATTCGATTATTGCTGCGTACACGCTGCTCTGGCGCTGCGCGAAGACGGTTACGAAACCATCATGGTTAACTGTAACCCTGAAACGGTTTCAACAGATTACGACACCTCCGACCGCCTTTATTTTGAGCCGGTAACACTGGAAGACGTACTGGAAATTGTCCGCGTTGAACAGCCAAAAGGCGTGATCGTACAGTACGGCGGCCAGACTCCGCTGAAACTGGCGCGTGAACTGGAAGCGGCTGGTGTGCCAATTATCGGTACCAGCCCGGATGCCATTGACCGTGCAGAAGACCGTGAACGTTTCCAGCAAGCAGTCAACCGTCTTGGCCTGAAACAACCGGCAAATGCCACTGTGACAACCATCGAACAGGCGATTGAAAAAGGTAACAACCTCGGTTATCCGCTGGTGGTTCGCCCTTCCTATGTACTGGGTGGCCGGGCAATGGAAATCGTATACGATGAAACTGACCTGCGTCGTTACTTCCAAACCGCAGTCAGTGTTTCTAACGATGCTCCGGTTCTGCTGGATCGCTTCCTTGATGATGCTGTCGAAGTTGATGTGGATGCTATCTGTGACGGCGAACGCGTCCTGATCGGCGGTATCATGGAACATATTGAACAAGCGGGTGTTCACTCTGGTGACTCAGCCTGCTCCTTGCCTGCCTATACCCTGAGCAAGGAAATTCAGGATGTGATGCGTAATCAGGTTGAGAAACTGGCCTTTGAATTACGTGTCCGTGGTTTGATGAACGTTCAGTTTGCTGTGAAAAACAACGAAGTCTATCTGATCGAAGTGAACCCACGTGCAGCACGTACTGTGCCATTCGTTTCCAAAGCAACAGGAATGCCGCTGGCGAAAGTCGCTGCACGCGTAATGGCCGGGCAGTCCTTACAGTCACAGGGTGTAACCAAGGAAATCATTCCACCTTACTACTCCGTGAAAGAAGTCGTATTACCATTCAATAAATTTCCGGGAGTTGACCCGATTCTGGGGCCAGAAATGCGCTCTACCGGTGAAGTCATGGGTGTTGGCCGTACCTTTGCTGAAGCTTTCTCCAAGGCAATGCTGGGCAGTAACTCCATCATGGGTAAAAAAGGCCGCGCACTGCTATCGGTACGTGAAGGCGATAAAGAGCGTGTTGTTGATTTGGCAGCTCAGTTAGTTAAGCAGGGCTTTGAACTGGATGCAACTCATGGTACTGCGGTTGTCTTGGGTGAAGCAGGAATCAACCCACGTCTGGTAAACAAAGTGCATGAAGGCCGCCCGCACATTCAGGACAGAATCAAAAACGGTGAATATGACTACATCGTCAATACTACCGCGGGCCGTCAGGCGATTGAAGATTCTAAACTGCTTCGTCGCAGCGCACTGCAATATAAAGTGCATTATGACACAACCCTGAATGGCGGTTTCGCAACCACCATGGCGCTCAGTGCTGACCCGACTGAGCAGGTCATTTCCGTACAGGAAATGCACGCAAAAATTACCAAGTAATTTAAGCGAATAAAAAACAGCGCCCCCAAAGTTGGTTATCCAATCAGTAAGGGCGCTGTTTTTTTATCTGGTGATATCTTAAATCCAGAAATTGTACTTATCTTTAAGCCGAATATTCGCTACTGACATGACATCAGTTAAAACACAATTAATTATTGTAGTTCGAGAAACATCCGTAAGTGACTATTAAAGCAAAAACCGTTAAGAATACGGGGATTATCAATCTGTTGTTTTACTAAAAAACCATGGTGTCGATAGAGGCTGATCGCACGCTGGTTAGTAGTAGCAACGTCCAGCTCAATCATTTTGTATTTTCGGTCACGAGCCCGGATAATTTCCTGTTCCAATAGTTGGGAACCAATACCTTGACGGGAAAATTCCGGATCGACAGAAAGGTTGTAGAGAAAACAGGAATTACCTTCCGGCTTGGGCGTAGCTGATGTGGAAGCAAGTAATCTATACAAGCACTTGATAGCTTGGGGGAAAGGATAAAATGAAAAAACAGAACTCAGTGTTCCCCAATTTAACCGATTAATTTCTCTACGATCATAGGCTGCGATCACCCCAATACATCGATCATCAGATAACATCAAACGATGTTGGGAGTAACTAAAATAACCTTTTTCACCACGAAACTCTTTTATTAGATATCGGGAACGTAACTCCTCAGCTCCATAAATAAAATTCAGGGTATCAGTAGATATATTGCCCAACAGATTGATTACCTGAGAAGCATAATCTGGAGTGGCTGGGCAGTGTTGAAGATTTGCGCTGTGCAATTTATTCATGTCAGATCCACACCAAGCATACGGAATAGTTTAATGGCATTTGTCTGATGTGATATTCCTTCCTTGAGGCGATAACTGAAGAATATTTTATCTGGTGATTGATCATCGATAGTTTCTTCAAAATAAATGTTACGGGAGATAGGCTGTAAATCCGAATCAGTCGCTAATGTGGTACTGTGGGTGGTTATCATTCCCATGGCCTGTTGAGCACAAAGTTTTTTTAATATGGCAATGATTGCCATATTACGCTCCCGTTCATTTGTTCCCTTTAGAAGTTCATCTAATAGATAGACGGGTTGTAACCCGCTTTGTTCGACCCTTGTTAGTAATTCTTTAATCTGCAAAACCTCGCTCATAAAATATGACAACCCTTGATGTAAGGAATCAGCGGCTGAGAATATGGTAAATAATTCACAAGGATGAAATATCAGTTCAGAACAGGCTACAGGCCCGCCTGCCATGGCAAGTTTCAGGTTGAGACCAAGTGTACGCATATAAGTGGTTTTCCCCGACATATTAGAACCCGTAATAATGGTCACTTGGCCGAGAATAAGTAAGATATCGTTAGCAATTGCCTGCTGTGCAGGTAATAGAGGATGAATGGCTTGCTTTGCATGAAGTTTGCGCTCGTCGCTCATTGTTGGAAAGTGCCAACTTTGATTTTCATGGCTCAGATTTGCCATAGCACTTAGCGCCTCAAATAATGAGATAGCTTCCAGCCAACGGGGGACATGCTGTGCATACTGCTTATGCCAGCCCTGAAGATTCAGGGTGATATGAAAATCCCAGAGTAACGTGCATTGTAGGACAAGATACGGCAAGGCATTAAAGCGTAAGTGTGAATAATGGATGATGGTTGACAATTTACGTAATGCCAGCTCTGGTCGTTCAGAAGGGTTTTGTAGTAATTCACTAATATTACGTAAAGTCTGTGCGTGATACTCGCCAGAATTAATATTTCTGACTATCTTCGAAAGACTATTCAGGGCCTTAGATTGAAGATCAACACGGTTAAGTGCTTGCTTAAATTGATTCCCCCGTAACATAAGAAATACGATATTCATAACCACAGGAGGGATAACAATCCAGCCAGGAGCAAAGCGAGTTACAGCACAAGTAATACAAACTAATGAAAGCAGGGTTAGCATTTGCCCCACTCGTTTTAGCCTGACAGTGATATAAGGGAAAGTTGTGCTTGTCGCCCAGTCATGAAATTTCTCCAGATAATATCCTCCCCCTGTACGGTCTGGCTTTCTCGCGCAAGCGTACAGTTTCTGGCGTAAGTCTAATTGTGGTGCCAATTCTTTAATAGCTTGTTGATACTGTGAAAGTTGCGATATAGGACACCCGCGCGTTATCCATACGGCAAGCTTGGAATCACCGAGACTTGTCGACAGATTAAATAGCAGTTGCCCTAAAGAGGCTGTTCCATATAAGTTGAGAGCACGATCCTGTTCACTGAAATGATCAGCAACATGTATCGGGCAAGGTGCCAGCGCTGGGAAATTTCGATGAATGCGCTCTAAGCTTTCTGTATTTAGTGTAACCAGAGTGAGATGGTTCTGTAATTGTTCCTGTATGTGATGATGCAAGAAGACTAAGCCAACAAATAACAATATACCACCAGTTACCAATAGCCATGAATAAAATAACAACTCTGGTTGTTGCCATAAATAATAAACTAATACGATCAGGCTAATAAATATGATTAACCGGCTTAATTCCATGTATTTCAGACGTTGCTGTAACACGAGTACTTTTTGAGATAAATAATCAACTCGTGTTTGCCATGGGCATTTTTCGTGAGTATCAGAATTAATGTTTATCGTCATTTTTGAAAACACGTCGTTCCTTTGGTTGAGTAACATCAAATTTTTTGGCAAGAATACGACCAAATAATGCATTAAACAGAGGATTCCTAAACTTCATATAAATATCATTACGTATTAGGCATGCACCAAGATTTTGTTTAACGAAGTAATTGGTAATCCCAAGGTCGATAATTTTAGTCTGAAAATGACTGAAGCTCTGGATCAGATCCATATGCAAAATATAGTAGGAATTTACTTCACTTTCTTCTTGATAATTACGGCCAAAAACAAAAGGGTTAATAATACTTTCACTTATACCACTAAAAATAAATGAGCGTACTTGATCCTGTTTATCATAAAGTACGGATACTACGACTTGGCATTTTTTTTGTGTCTGCTCAAAAAAGCTCAAAGGTAACGCCTCACGCTTATATTCACTTGCCCGGTGGTGAGTATTGAGGTATTGCTCATAAATCCCCTCAAGCTCTATAGGCTGTTCATGATAGTGAACAATACGCCATCCTGATTGGCGAAACTGTGACTTTATGCGGTTAAGCACCTTACGGCAATTGGCTTTCAGATTTTGGCTATGTTGTTCCCATGATCTGCCTTGGAGCTGGACAAACGCCAAAGGATAATTCATTGCCGGATTGAAGCCCTGTGCTAACAACTGTGAATGTAATGCAGCATAATCCCTCTCTTTATGCTCCACATCACGAATGATCCTGACAAAAGCACGGGGAAAACTTAAAGCTAAAGAATGGTTGATTATGTCGATACGTTGCTGAGGAATAATTTCATGAAAAAACCACCAATGGCAGCCACTGGTTTCATAACTACCAAGCATGGCTGCAGTAATGCAACCAAACTTCGGAAAAAATCGCTGTAATTTCGATTGTAATGCAGAGTGAGAATCAGAAATCAGATCAATGGATTCTTGTGTCGCAAAGAACAGGCCCTGTAAGGAATGCCTCAAATCGGAAGCGAAGACTTGGAAATATCGATATTCACGATGAGGAAGCGTTTGTTCACAGACGCTCATAAAGCTATGCGTTTTAAATGGATGCCCTTGAGATAAGGTTTCATTCCATATATAGGCATCAATATCTTCGATAGAATTATAAACTTCAATATGAAACTTATGGATACGAAATTTATCAATCAACATGTTTTAGTGCTCCTGAAGATTTTAGGGCATCAATGTAATCTTCATTCAATTTGAACACTTTTCGCTGTTCTGGGATTTTTGGGGCAGGAAATATCAGTTTTCTGAACCGATATAAAAGAAAATTATACAAGGCGTTAGAATGTTTTATATAAAAGTACAGCTTGGATGATATGGCACCTACACTAAATTTCGCGTCGTAGCTTGTCTGACCAAGTTCAATATATGGATATTGTTGATTTTGAGCTTCTTCAATAACTCGATATAAACAATTGAAATAGAGTGCACTGGCATCGCGGTAGCTGTAGTCAATACCTAAGTATAACGGGTGTAGGTTTTTGCCCTTGAGGAATAATTCGAAAGCGACAATATAATCATCATCCAGACACAACAATACTTGTGCTTGATCGCCAAGTTCCTCATTAACAGCATGGAAAAATTCAGGTGTTAAACATTCAAACTTGGTATGGCTACGTTGCAATACATTACGATATAAGCTATTAAGTTTGTCAACGTAAGCACTAAAGTCATCAACCATAATCCAACGTAGACCAGTAGCATCAAACTTCCGCTTGCGTCTTCTCAATACATTCCTATAACGTTTTAGCATATTATTGATGTATTCTAAGCCTCCAACTTGATCAGTATAAACATAAGTCGTGTCAGGGCTACGGCAGACGACAAATTTGCTCTGTAAGACTTGCTGCAAGCATTGATGAACATATCCGTCAAACTCTTTGATACACTGCAATTTAATTTGTAGTTCAGATACTTTCCTATCAATCTCTAGTTCCATAGCTTGTAACAATCGGGGGTAATCGGGATGATCCGGTGGTAGGGAAATGCCTAGCATGTGACTGCAAGTTGCAATCGGACTACCGACGACAAAAATCCTTGGTTTCAAAAAGCCGGGAAATATCTTGCGTAAGGTTGCAACCCAATCCTGCCATTTCGGGGAGGCAAGATCAGTTAGGGAATAATACATACTGAAGCAACTAATAATAGCTGTCAGTTTTTCGTTACGATAAAGGCTAAGATAGTAAAAACTTTCGACAAGTTCAGAACGTTCTAACGCGAGTTGCAATGAATATGAAGTAATCACATTTTCTGGATCATAGCAGTGTTCCCAGTCCTCCCGAGAAAAATGACTGACACTTTCAACCCACTTACAGCTTATTTCCATAACTGCAAATCCCATATAAGGTTATATTAAAGCCAGCTTTTGACCAATTTGGATGAAAGTACGAATGCTATAATCCAACTCTTCGTTGTTCAGGTTTGCGCTCAAATTAATCCGAATCCGTGCCCGTGTCTTACTTACAGCAGGATAAGTCACAGGATTAACGTATATGCCTTTCTCATGAAGCATACGGGCCATAGCGAAACAGCAATGCTCATCACCCGTAATCAATGGTACAATGGCCGTTTCGCTGTTCAATATATTAAATCCTGCATCGCGTAATTTCTGACGGAAATACTCAGCCTTGGCTTGCAACTCCAGAGTCAACTGAGGTGAACTCTCAAGAATGTCGATGGCGCTGATGATTGAAGCGAGTACAGCGGGAGGTAACGAAGCAGAATAAATGTAAGGATTTGCAGCAATACGGATAATATTTCCTGTTTTCTTGTTGGTAGCAATAAATCCGCCAACGCCAGGCAAGCCTTTGCTCAAACTACCAGTGATAACATCAACCTGATCCGTTATTCCAAAATAAGCACAACTTCCCCGGCCGTTCGGTCCAATATGCCCAGTACCATGAGCATCATCAACAATGACGAACGCATTATATTTTCGTGCTAAGTCGACAATCCCGGGTAAGGGTGCCAAATCACCATCCATACTGAACACACCGTCAGTGATAATAAATTTACGTGCTTGAAATGAAGTTTGGCTAAGCTTGTTCTCAAGACTTTTCAGAGAAGCATGCTGGTAAATCCGAGTCGTTGCACCACTTAGTTTCAGACCATCAACGATAGATTGATGGTTAAGCATATCACTGAAAACTATGTCACCTTCACGACATAGCGTGGAGAGGGCTGCGAGATTCGCTGAAAATCCAGAGCTGAAAGTAATGACTTCTTCCACACCAAGGAATTTAGCCAACCGTTGTTCCATTTCAAGATGTAGGTCACTAGTACCATTGAGAAGGCGTACACCACTGGATGTAGTTCCGTATTGATGAATTGCATTGATACTGGATTCGATAATCTTTTGATGACCATTGAGTCCAGAATAGTTATAAGAGCCTAAATGCAGAACTTCACGTATATGTGTGCTATCAGCGCTGACAGGGTTGTAGCTAACAGAAACATATTTACAAGGTATTCTATGAAATACTCTGCCAATCATATCCATTTTGCCATCTGAAACAAAATTATCGTAACGCTCAGCCATGTTTTGTAGATAATCGCTGGATCGCGTGATATCACGATGATGGTTATCTATTTGGGGATCAGTAAGGCGCAATTTATTCATGATGTTTTTTCCTTGCATAAGGATAAAAAGTAACAATGAAGATAAGTGTTCCAATATTGATAGCCAGACTTACCCAAAGTAACGGCTGTAAATTGGAATAATTTGTCAGCAAATAAACGATGAATATCCCTTCTAAAGCCTTTATGAACAAAGTGACTAACGATAAATGATTGTGCTCAGTACGGCTGGAGTACAGGCAATTGGTTAACAAGAAGATCAACGGCACTAGCCATACGTCAATAGTATTGAGTTGATTTGCATTGAAAATGATATAGAAGCTAATGAGTGTTGGAGATACCAGCATTAACAATGTAGTAGACATTGCTGGATTTGGATTTATCGAAGCGATAATTTCATTTTTAAAATTCAGATATTTAGGTGAACCAAATAATACTCTCAAAACAGATTTCAGGTTGGGCTGGTTCATTGCCTGCCGCAAACATGCCAAATACATGAAGCTATTCAGATATCCCAACGAATGAGGTTGGGCTATTGGTGTGGTGATGCCATAACGTATTGGCTCTTCTGATAACTCTCGTTGATAGGTTCCAAATATTCTGTCCCAGATAACTAAAAAGCAGCCGAAATTTTTGTCTATATAGAGCGAATTACTGGCATGATGTACCCGATGCTGAGAAGGTGTGACAAAAATCTTTTCTAGAAATCCCAATTCGCGAATAAACGTTGTGTGTATAAAGAACTGGTAGACCAACTGTGCAGCGATAGCCAGAAGGTAATGTTCCAATTTGATGCCCAGAAAGGCCATGGGGAGAAAAAACACCCATACCGTAAAATTTCCGAAAAAGCCTAAGCGCACAGCAGTGCTAAGATTAAAGTGCTGTCCACTATGGTGCACAAGATGATTAGCCCATAGCAGGTTACAACGGTGGTGAGCCCAGTGATTAAGATAGTAGAAAAAATCGTAGAATATGAAAGTCGCCAGTATCTGTAGGAAAGTATTTGGTAATGGGGGTATCAACGCCCAATGCTGTTGCACATAATAATAGATCGATAAATGTAAGCCCGTGAAAAGCACCCCGGCTACTAAATTAGTTGCGCCTAATGAAAGATTCACCAAACTCTCTATGATATTCAATTGAGAACGTCGTCGGAATAGATTCAACACCAGTGCTTCTATCACCATACTAATTAAAAATATGGGCAATAAGATAGTTAGTATATTTTGTCCTGTCATTTTTTACCCTATTTGTAGCAATCTACCTATATCCATCATCAATTCGTAGCTAAAAGATACTTCTGTCAGCTAATCCAGAACCGAAGGTATTTGTATAAACCAGATTCTCATATCTTTAGATATGATGATTAGGATTGAGCGAGAATGTCCTTATGGTTACTGCTTACAACAGTAATACTACAAGATATGGCTATACACTATTCTCTGTGATTTTATATATAGCTTGAAAGCCACACATTTAATTACAATTGAACAACAAAATAACGATAAATAAAATTAATTTTATTTTCAAAATACAATAATCAATTAATTTTTTGTAACGGGCTGATGGAATTCATATCTACATAGCCTGAAGATTCAGTCTATCTATGAA